>CAUQIP010000001.1:0-112402 GCA_963518235.1 uncultured Streptococcus sp.
TTTCCTTACCTTTGAGATAACGGACAACAAAGCCATAATCAGCCGCATGGTCCAAGAGCCATTGAGCCGCTTTTTCTTCTGTTACTAAATCACCATCAGTCCCAATAACATCAAAGGCCAAGCCAGTTTGGTGTTCACTATATCCAGGACGAGCAGAGTAACGGTCAGCAGCTTCCTTACCATCTTGGTTGACATAATCTTGATAGAGCTTGGTCTGAGTTTCATAACTTCTAAAGCCACTATAATGGTCACTGATTGGGAATCCTGCCTCTTGCATCGCTTTGATGAGTTTGAGCAACTCTGCCTTGGCTGTTGGATTTTCCCCTGGATTGTAGTCTTTCGACAATGGATAGTGTTTATTGGCTACGATGATTTCATCGTATTTCCCTTGGATACTGTAGTAGTCTCCTTTATTGACCACTTCTGCTTTTTTCTGGGTGGCTTCTTGAGACTTATTTCCGACTGTTCCATCAGCTTTAGCTGTTTGTTCTGTCTTAGCTGCTCCATCTTCATTTTTTGCTTTTTCTTGTGAACAAGCTGCTAGACTCAAGGCTAGCAAAGCTGTCAAGATAAGGTATCTTTTTTTCATTTCTACTCCTTTATTTCTAATAGTTTATCTACTTCTAACGATAAATGTTTGACTAATCTTTTCATCTCATCCGGTTTTGCTTGGCAGGTTTCTGCTGTCATTTCTTCAAAGGGAACCCACCAGACTGGCCCACGCCCCTTGAGACCGTGACCATTCATGTCACCTCTTCGTCTAGGGAAAAGATGCCAATGAAGATGGGCATCACCATTTCCTAGCAGTTCGATATTCATTTTCTCGGCAGCAAAGGCCTTAGCAACCGCCTCTTGGACCGCACTCATTTCTTCTAGAAAACGGAGTCTTGTCTCCTTTTTCAAATGATGCAATTCGGTGACATGTTCCTTGGCTAGAAAGAGACTATAGCCTGCAAAATACTGGTGGTCTCCAATCACAAGATAGCCTGTTTCCAACTCTTTAACAAAATAGGGGTTTTCCCCAGCTTTGATGAGGTCAATTCTCTGGCAAATAAGGCACATATTAGTCTACCAATGTGCTCTTAAGATAAGCATCAACCATACGTTCCGTTGCGATCACCGAGTCAATATGAGTACGCTCATAAGAATGACTAGACTCGATACCAGCACCGAGAAGGGCGTGTTTGACTTCTGCCCCTGCAGACATAGCTGCTGAAGCGTCCGAACCATAAAATGGATAGATATCCAGCTTAAATGGAATATCTTGCTCTTTAGCCAAAGCAACCAAATGTTGACGGAAGTCATAGTGATAAGGTCCAGAAGCATCCTTGACACAGATAGACACTGTATATTCGTCTGTTTGCTGGCCATCGCCCATAGCTCCCATATCCACAGCCAGATATTCTACTACCTGAACAGGAATATTAGAGTTAGCTCCATGCCCCACTTCTTCAAAGACTGAAAAAGCAAAATGGGTTGTTACAGGCAACTCAATCTTCTCTTCCTTATAAATACGAAGCAGGTTGAGTAAAATCGCTGCGCTGACCTTATCATCCAAATGGCGAGACTTGATAAAACCTGTCTCTGTCACGACAGTTCGTGGGTCAAAACTGATAAAATCACCGACTTCAATCCCAAGAGCACGAGTTTCTTTTTCATTGGTCACTTTTGCATCCAAACGCACTTCCATATTGTCCTGAGTGCGTTCTGCAGTTCCTGCATCCTTGTAAACATGGCAAGAAGTCTGGTGGATGAGGATGGTTCCGGATACTTTTTCACCTGTACTAGCCACATGAACGGTACAGTTTTCTCCTTCAATCATGTTCCAAGGAAAACCACCGATACGGTCCAATTTGAGACGACCATCTGATTTGACAGCACGGACAATGGCACCCAGCGTATCCACATGGGCAGTCACATAGCGATGCTCTTCGTCATTTCGACCTTTAATGGTCACATTGACACCGCCTTTGGCTGTACGAACTGGCTGATAACCAAAAGCTTCTAGAGTCTTGACTAAATAGTCCGAAATCTCACGAGTGAAGCCTGTTGGCGACTCAATGGCTGTCAGCTCTTTGATATATTCTACTGTTTGATTCATTTCTTCACCTCTTTTGTTACCTATTATAACACATTTATCATCGGATAAAAAAAGAAAATCACTCCTGTAGACTTAACTACAAAAGTGATTTTATACTCAATGAAAATCAAAGAGCAAACTAGGAAACTAGCCGCAGGCTGTACTTGAGTACGACAAGGCGACGTTGACGCGGTTTGAATTTGATTTTCGAAGAGTATTAGTGATTATTCCATTTCAAAAACATCACTTTCTTGCTTGTTTGGTAAAACCAATGAGAGCAAGATTCCGACAACGGCTGGTACTAACCATGGGAGTGATGCTTTGGCAAAAGGAAGAGCGTTGACAAAATTAGCAAGAAACTCAACTTTAAACGAGCTTCCTAATACGCTTGCAATGGCAATAGCTGTAACCACAGCAATTGTCAACTGCATACCTGGTTTTGAAAGGGCAACAAATTTGTTGACAATGACAATCATAACGATGGCAATCGTGATTGGGTACAAGATAACCAGTACAGGGATTGAGTACTTGATAATCGCATCAAGACCCAAATTGGCAATGGCAAATCCAATCAAGGTAAAGGCTGTCGCATAAACCTTGTAGCTGATTTGTGGGAAGCGCTCATTAAAGAACTCAGCTGTCGACACAATCAGACCAACTGTTGTTGTGAAGCAGGTTACGGTAACCATAGCTGCAAGGAAGAGTTGAGCTGTTGAACCAAAGATTTCTTGAGTAGCTTGTGACAAGATATAAACACCCGGTGTTCCACCCTTCATCGCTTCAGCTGGTACTGGGAAATGATTTCCAAGGAAACCTAAACCGATATAAAGGGCGCTGAAGGCAAGGGCAACAACGATACCAACAACCCAAATAGTTGAAATGTATTCTTTCTTACTTGAGAAGCCAAGTTGTTTCAAGGTTTGAACTGCGATTACACTAAAAGCAACAGAGGCAAGGGCATCCAAGGTATTGTAACCTTCGAGGAAACCTGTCCCAAAGGCAGAAGCTTGATAGGCAGCTGAAGCGGCTTGAGGACTTGTTCCACCGTATTTGATAGCTCCTAGAACAACCAAGATAACAATCAAAATCGCAAAGACTGGCGTTAAAATACGGCCGATACGATCCAAGATTTTTGATGGATTAAGTGAAATCAAATAGGCTGCTGCAAAATACAGAACTGTAAAGACAATCAAACCAAGACCTTTATTTGCATCCGACAAAAGGGGGCTAATCCCTACTTCGTAAGCTGTTGTAGCAGTACGTGGGATAGCAAAGAATGGACCGATTGACAAGTAAAGAACTGAGAGGTAAAGAGTCGCAAACCAAGGCGCTATCTTTGTTGAAATCTCGTAGATATATCCTTTAGGATTAAGCGTTCCAATAATAAGAGTCAAGACGGCGATACCGACGCCTGAAAAGACAAAACCTGCGATGGCAGGAAGAAAATGTTCTCCAGATAAAGCACCTAGAGAAGGCGGAAAAATCAAATTCCCCGCACCAAAAAATATTCCAAACAGGAGTAAACCTGTTAGGGCACCTTTTTTAGCCATGAAAATCTCCTTCATATTTATAAAATACTGACCTAGTATATCATGAATAGGAGTATGAAAAAAGCTTCACGAATTAAATATTGAATGTTTTCAAGATTCTCAAAAATGAGAATTGTCTAAAAATAAATTTCTCCTACCCAGTCCACACCAATTAGGAGAAATGCAAATTTTTAAAGTTCTTCAAAGGCCATCATGCCCCCTTGGACATTGATAGCCTCATAACCTTGTTCTGATAAGAATTGGCAAGCACGCGCCGATCTCATCCCAGATTTGCAAATAACATAATGCAACTGGTCTTTGTCCAACTGATCATAGGAATCGGCCAATTGACTAAGTGGTAGGTTGAGAGCACCTTCTAAATGAAGAGCTTCAAACTCATCTACTTCTCTCACGTCCACTAGAGAAAGTTGGTCGTTTTGGTATAGCTGGTAAAATGCGTCAAAGGTAATTTCTTTCATTCTTTTTCTCCTAAAATGGTTTTAATTCTTTCTTTCAAATCCGGTACCACTTCTGCCTCAAACCAAGAATTTTTGGCCATCCAGATTTGATTTCGCGGTGAGGGGTGTACCAGTGGAAAATAGGTTGGCAAGTAATTCTGATAATGTTTTACCCGTTCTGTCACCTTGCCACTGATTTTCTCCTGTAAATAGTAGGCTTGGGCATACTGGCCAATCAAGAGGGTCAACTGGATATCGGGTAATTCTTGCAAGAGCTGCGGATGCCATTTTTCTGCAAAGCCTGCTCTAGGCGGTAAATCTCCTGACTTACCATGTCCTGGAAAGTAAAAATCCATAGGCAGAACAGCAAAATAACCTGAGTTGTAAAAGGTATCTTCATCCACACCTAGCCAGTCCCGCAAACGATCGCCACTTTTGTCCTTCCAGTAAAGGCCTGCTTCTTGGGTTTTAAGACCAGGCGCTTGACCGATGATATTGATGCGAGCAGTCTTTGGCGCTGCAAAGAGAGGCTCAATGCCACGCTTTGTATAGTCGACATTCTGTGGATCCGCCATAATAGCCTGCTTGATTCTTTCAATTTGAGACATCTACTTTCCCTCCAAAAAGAAGTCTAAGCATAAGATCTCAGACTTCTATCGTTTTATTTGATCAATTCATAAATAGCTTCGGCATAGATTGCTGCTGCTCGGAAGAGATCATCCAAGGCGATAAATTCATTGGCTTGGTGCATGGTATCAATCGAGTCTGGGAACATAGCACCGTAGGCAACACCTCGTTCTAGCAAGCGACCAAAGGTTCCACCACCGATGACTTGCTCGTGACCCTTAAGTCCAGTTTGTTTTTCATAGACATTCAACAAGGTTTGGACAAGTGGATCTTCCATTGGCACGTAGTGAGGCGTATGTCCATGTTCAGAAAGGCTAACAGAAGCAACTGGCAAGTTTTCAAGGATTGACTTGATTTGCTCTGGACTTGTTCCTTTTGGATAGCGGATGTTGAGGGCAATGGTATTATCAGCGCTTGTTTCGTCAAATCGGAAGACACCAGCATTCATAGAAAGGGCACCCATCTTTTCATCCACATGGGCAATCTTGAGATTTTCACCCTCATGGTCGTTCAAGAGAATCTTACCAGCGATGTCAAGGTAGTCTTTGGCTGGACCAGCAAAGTCAAACTGGCTGAGGAAGAGAGCTAGGTAGGTTGCACCATTGACACCTGAAGCAGGCATAGCACCGTGGGCTGATTTACCAATGATCGTCACCTTGTATTGGCCGTTTTCTTCTTGGAGTTCTCCTCTAAGTTTGTGTTCTGCAACAAAAGCATCTAGTTTAGCTTGCAAGTCAGTCAAATCTCCTGAAACAACCGCTGTTGCTGATTCAGGCACCATATTTTCACGCAAACCACCTGTGAAGCTATGAAGACGGGCATCACCTGCATTTTCACCTGCAAAGTGGAGGTATTCAGTAATATTTCCTTTTTCACCGTTGATGATAGGGAACTCAGCGTCTGGAGAGAAACCAAAGTCTGGCTTCGCAAGTCCTACGTGCTCGAAGTAGTAGTCCATATCTGCCCAGCCTGATTCTTCGTCTGTTCCGACGATGAAGCGGACTTTCTTAGAAGTTGGAAGCCCCAATTCTTTGATGATTTTCAAGCCATAGTAACAAGCTGTTGTAGGACCCTTGTCATCTGAAGCTCCACGCGCATAAAGGCGACCATCTTTAATAGTTGGTGTGTAAGGGTCTGTGTCCCAACCGCTACCAGCTGGCACCACGTCCATATGGGCAAAGATTCCGAGAACTTCTTCTCCATCACCAAACTCAAAATGTCCTGCATAGTTATCAACATTTTTAGTTGGATAGCCATCGCGGTCTGCGATTTCAAGGAATTTCTCCAAAGCTTTTACTGGACCAGGCCCAAATGGATGCTGGGCATCAACCTTGCTATCATCACGTTCAGAGTTGATTTCCAAAAGGCTAAACAAGTCAGCCAAGAGGTCTTCTTTGCGTTTTTCTACTTCTGCTGTAAAATCAATTGTTGTCATTTTTTCTTCTTTCTATCTTTTCTCGATGATTTCATCTACTGGCAAGCGATAGCTTGGTTCTAATTTTTCGTCCGTATAGCCTACCGTAATCAAAAGTTCTGGGCGGAAACGGTCTTCGATGTCCAAAACTTCATTGACTTGTGATTTGTCAAAACCAAGGATCATATTTGATCCAATTCCTTGATCTGTAAGAGCGAGAATCAAGTTCATAGCAACCAAACCTGCATTGAGGGCTAGGTAGTCACTAACTTGTTGTTCATTGTAGCGGGCAAATTCAGCTGGCAAATTTTTCATGAAGTATTGAAGTTGTTCTTCTGAGAAATTGTTAGCACCACCAACTCGGGCAATCTTACGAGCACGTTTAGCCAAATCCGTGTCCGTAAACAAGGCAATAGTTACAGGTGCTGATGATACCTGCTCAAAGTTGGAACCATAAGCCAACTTTGCCAATTCAGCATTTTTCTCACGAACGACCACAAATTTCCAAGGCTGGCTATTGTGGGCACTTGGAGCCAAGGTTGCAATTTCGATAGCCGTACGCACATCTTTAGGATCCACTGGCTTATCAGTGAAATGCTTGGTCGCATGACGTTTTTTATTTAATTCAAGAAATTTCATAATCGATTTCCTTTTCTAATTCTACTGCTTCCATTCTACCATAATTTGAAAGAGCTTGCAGGGATTTTTCATGATTAAGATTTTTTATTACAGCCATAAAAAATATATATTGGTTCATCAGGAACATTTCTGATAAACTAACAAGTACTTTACATTTGAATGGAGATATTATGAAAAAATTTAGCCTATTATTAGCTATCCTACCATTTTTGGTTGCCTGTGGAAATCAAGCCACACCTAAAGAGACCAGCTCTCAAAAGACAATCGTCGTTGCTACAGCTGGCGATGTGCCACCATTTGACTACGAAGACAAGGGCAATCTGACAGGCTTCGACATCGAAGTTCTAAAAGCAGTGGATGAAAAACTCAGCGACTACGAGATTCAATTCCAAAGAACTGCCTGGGAGAGTATCTTCCCAGGACTTGATTCTGGTCACTATCAGGCTGCAGCTAATAACTTGAGTTATACAAAAGAACGTGCTGAAAAATACCTCTACTCACTTCCAATTTCGAACAATCCCCTCGTCCTTGTCAGCAACAAGAAAAATCCTTTGACTTCACTTGACCAAATCGCTGGCAAAACAACACAAGAGGATACTGGAACTTCAAACGCTCAATTCATCAATAACTGGAACCAAAAACATACTGATAATCCTGCTACTATCGATTTTTCTGGTGAGGATATCGGTAAGCGAATCCTAGACCTCTCTAACGGTGAATTTGATTTTCTAGTCTTTGACAAGGTATCCGTTCAAAAGATTATCAAGGACCGTGGCTTAGATCTCTCAGTCGTTGATTTACCTTCTGCCGATAGCCCCAACAACTATATCGTTTTCTCAAGCGACCAAAAAGAGTTTAAAGAGAAATTTGATAAAGCGCTCAAAGAACTCTACCAAGATGGAACCCTTGAAAAACTCAGCAATACCTATCTAGGTGGTTCTTACCTCCCAGATAAATCTCAATTACAATAAGATATATTAAAAACGATTGGGCCAGCCAATCGCTTTTATAGTTTGCATTGGTTATTTTAGGAAACTCTTACAAAAAATCAAAAAATTTCTTCACATCTTCTACATACCCATGCTTTTCTATTAAGCTTGCTAATAGTTCCAGATTGTGCCCCTGATAGTTGTCTTCTCTTCGTAGCTCTTCATACATTTCGATAAAGGGAAGTCCCTTGGACTTGGCCAGTTCTAACTCCGCTTCATAATCATAAGCGACTTTACGAAATAGGATATTTACCAATTCCCCATCTTCAACTTCTATCACGGCATACTGGGCACGGTGATTTTTTAACGCCTCCCAATTAAAATAGGGCATGCCAATCGACCCTGGATTGATGATTTGTTGCCCTTGACTGCCATAACGAAGCAACTGCTTGTGAACATGACCATAGACTGCCACGTCAACTTCATCATCTAGGAGTTTGTCAAATTTCTCTGTATCATTCTCAACTAGCAAGTCACCACCATAGTTCTTATTTGGCAAATTATGAGAGATAGAAAAGCGTAGCCCCTCAACTTCTTTCTTTTCCAGCAAAGGCAAGCTTCGTAACCAGACAATCGTTGCAGGATCCATTCGCTCCATCAAAAACTGGGTCATTCGCATTGATTGGATTTCTTGTGGATGTTCCAAACCATATTCACCATCCAAGGCCTCAAGGACACAATCATCCCAATTGCCTCGAACACTGGCTGTGATAGGAAGGTCCTTTAGCAGGGCGACCAAGTCATTTGCACCTGGACCAGGAAGAAAAATATCTCCCAGAAGCCAGTATTCACTGACTCCTTGATTTTTAGCATCTGCAATCACTGCTTCTAGGGCAGTTGTATTGCCATGAATATCTGATAAAATTGCAATTTTATGGTTCATTGTGTTCTCCTTCTGTTTGATAATCAACTCTTTCTTCCGCCACTTGAGCTAATTCCTCTTCTTCCTGCGGGTTCAACTTTCTTTGCACAGCTTCTGCAACCGCTCTAGGTACTCCAACTTCGACAATCTCATCCACACTGGCTTCCTTGATTTTGGTTAGAGACTTGAAATGCTTCATGAGATTCTGCTTGCGTTTAGGTCCCAGCCCTTCAATTCCATCCAGTTGTGATGAAAAGGAATTTTTGGAGCGCAGTTGGCGATGGAAAGTGATAGCAAAGCGGTGGACCTCATCTTGGATACGTTGGAGGAGGAAAAATTCCTGAGAATTGCGAGATAACTCCACCACCTCAAGCGGATCTCCAAAGAGCAATTCATGGGTTTGGTGCTTGTCATTTTTTTGCAAACCTGCAATGGGAATATCCAAACCCAGTTCCTCTTGGATGACCTGCTTGGCGATATTGACTTGACCTTGTCCCCCATCGATGACAATCAAATCTGGAGGAGTCAAACCGTCACGCTGTACTCGACCATAGCGTCTGCGAATGACCTCTCGCATACTGGCATAGTCGTCTGGCCCGACTACGGTTTTTATCTTGTACTTACGATAATCCTTCTTACTCGGTTTGCCGTTGACAAAGACCACCATGGCTGAAACAGGACTGGTCCCCATGATGTTGGAGTTATCGAAGGACTCAATGCGAACTGGAGTTGGGATTTGAAGCAAGCGTCCCAGATTTTCAATAGCTCCTTGGGTCTTTTCGACAGATTTCTCCAGCAGGTTGAATTTCTGCTCTAGGCTGACGCGGGCATTCTTTATAGCCAAATTGACCAGTTGCTTTTTCTCTCCACGTTGGGGCTTGAGAATCTTGGTATCCACCAAGGCCTTGACTGCTTCTTCATCAATATCCTGCGGAATCAGCACCTCATTGGGAACCAAGTGAGATTTTTCTTGATAGAATTGTCCCACATAGGTCAAGAAGTCCTCATCAGGATCATTGTAGTAAGGGAAGAGATTGACATCCCGCTCGATGAGTTTTCCCTGACGAACAAAGAAAACCTGAACACACATCCAGCCCTTGTCCACATAGTAGCCAAAAACATCGCGGTTTTGGAGGTCCTTAGCCATGACCCGTTGCTTGGTCCGAAGCGTTCCAATAGCTTGAATCAGGTCACGGTATTCCGCCGCACGTTCAAACTCCATAGTCTGGGCTGCCGCCACCATCTTGCCCTTTAGGTCATCAATGATTTTGTCATCTTGGCCTTTCAGAAAATCAGAAACCTCCTGAGCCATAGACTTGAAATAGTCCTCATCCTTCTTACAGATGGTGTGGGCCATACATTGACCGATATGGTAGTAAAAACAGACCTTAGACGGCGGATTGGTACACTTGCGAAAAGGGAAAATCCGATCCAGCAGTCGCTTAATTTCATTGGCTGCCCCCACATCTGGATAAGGTCCAAAGTAGAGACCGCCGTCCTTTTTGACCTGACGGGTGATAATCAAACGAGGATAGCGCTCATTAGTGATTTTGATGAAGGGATAGGACTTATCATCCTTGAGCATGATATTGTACTTGGGCTTGTTTTCCTTGATCAGGTTGATTTCTAGGAGAAGTGCCTCAATATTGGACTCCGTAACGATAAATTCAAAATCCACAATTTCAGATACCAGAGCCTCTGTCTTAGTATCATGACTTCCACGGAAATAAGACCTCACGCGGTTACGCAGATTTTTAGCCTTTCCTACATAGATAATGGTGCCATTTTTATCCTTGTGAATGTAGCAACCAGGGCTGGTCGGCAAGAGCTCTAGTTTTGATTTAATCAAGTTATTCATAGTTCCATTATAGCAAAAAAGTAGGGAAAGATAGCCTCCCTACTCATTGGTCTCATATATTTTTCGAAGTCTTTCGACATCCTCTTCCTGAATACCATAAAAGGAACCTGCAGGTTGCATGACAGACTTCTCATCTGTATGGTCCAAGCCAATCGCATGACCCAACTCATGTTCCGCCGTATGGACAAGGCGCTCATAGGAATAGCCATAGCCAGGATTGGACAGATAATAGTGATTCAACCGTACCGTGACAGACAAGAATTGCCCCGTTAAAAGATTGGTCTGACTTTCTGCCTCTCCTGCCACAGGAGTACCTCCGTCATTCATCTCCGTAGCCAGGATATCCGCCTTACTAGTCTCAGTCACGATTTCAAAGTTAAAAGCACCCGTTTGATTCCAGTTCTGAATCGCTTCTAAGTAAGCTTCTTGAAAGCGTGAATCCATCTGCGTATCTAGGTAAATACGAGCTGAGGCCTGTGGCCACCTTCCTTCAGAGTGTTGATGGCTATCTGTCTGATTTAACTTAGGCAGTTGCCCTGTTTTTCCCCATTGGTCGATACTTTGTTGACCAATCTTGACTGACCGTTCTGCTTCCTTTAGCGCTCCTTGAAAATCACCGTTCAGATACCAGAGAAGTCCAAAAGCAAAAGCACACAAAAGAAAAGCTATCCAAACTAGACGCCAAAACAAACGCCACACAAAAGAAAAGAAAGCCCCTATCAAACGAAAAATCCAGCGCATTTCCCTCCACCTTTCTAGCAAATAAAGTCTATTTTACTAAAACAAGCTGAAAGAAAGCTAAATTATGACAATCTCTCTTCTAATTTGAAATCGATTGGCAGAGTTGCTAAGAACCGTTCCAATTGTTTTTCCCAATAATACCACTCGTGAGTTCCAGCACTATGGCTATAGGTCACATCAAAACCTAGTTTTTTGAGATTTTTCACTGCGAGATTATTAGCTTCGTACAAGAAATCCTGCTCGCCACACCAAGCCCAAAGCTTGGTCTTTTTATCCGATTTTTTAGCCAGACTTTCAAGAGAATAGGGGCTAGCTGTCCAATCTTTAATCTCCCCAAAAACACCTCTCCAGTAAGCTGGTGTTCCCAGATTTTGACTCTCAGGAGAAAAATCTTGAAAACTAAGGGCACCTGAAAAACTAGCTGCATGAGAAAAACGATTTGTTGCAAGAGCCAATTTAAAGCAGCCGTAACCTCCCATAGAGAGGCCAGCGATAAAGGTCTTTTCACGCTTGCTAGTCATATTAGGGAAGAAGCGTTTCAGAACCTGTGGCAATTCCTCTGCTAAAGCTGTGTAGTAGTCAAAACCATATTGGGTATCGGTATACCAACCGTTGCTGGTATTGGGCATGACGACGATGAGATTAGTGCCTCGAAGCAAGCGTTCTACATTGGTCCGCTTGAGCCAGCTATTATGGTTGCCAGACATCCCGTGCAAGAGGTACAATACGGGAATATCTTCACACTCTGGTTCTTCCACTCGATTAGCGTCAGGATAGAGGACATTCACTCCCCACTCCATATCCAAGACTTGTGAGTAATACTCAATTTTCATTACTGCCATAATTTTTTCCTCTATTTTTCTATAAGAAAAAGCCGAAACTCGACTTTCTCTCTATTTATTTCAACGATTATTTTGCTTCCATGACTACTGGTAAAATAGCTGGACGACGTTTGGTTTGGTCAAAGAGATACTTGGTCAGATTATCACGAACCTTCCCTTTAAGATCTGCCCAGTCAAAGTCATCTCCTTGAAGATACTCTTCTACCGTCTGGTTAATCAATTCTGAACTTTCACGGAGAATATCACGACTCTTCTTGAGATAAACAAATCCACGCGTATGAACACGGGCCTTGGCCACAATTTTTTTCTCACGACGGTTAACGGTGATTGCGACGATGAAGATACCATCCTCTGACAAGACCTTGCGGTCACGAAGAACCACATTTCCAACATCACCAATGGCATTCCCGTCAATCAAGACATCCCCTGCCGAAACTGCTCCAGCTGGGACAAAATCTCCATTCTCATAAGCCATGCTAGTTCCCTTTTTAGGGATGAAAATGCGTTCTGGCAACATTCCAACCGCCATAGCAGCCTTAGCATGGGCATCCAACTCACGGTATTCCCCCTGAATCGGGAAGAGATACTTAGGTTGCAAGAGATTAATCATCAACTGCAAATCACGCGCATTTCCGTGCCCTGACACACGCAAACTTTGGGTGATCAGTTTGACAACCCCACCAGCTTGGTAAATCATGTTTTCCACACGCGCCATGACCGCCTCTTTGGCGATAGATGGAGTGGTTACAATATAAACTAGGTCACCGTCCTTGATTTCCACATAACGGTGGCGACCAATCGACATCTTGCGAAGACCGTTGATAGGCTCACCCATACGACCTGTCTCAAGGATAATCAACTCATGGTCTTCAAAACGAGACATATCTTTTGGTTTAATCAAAAGACTTTCGTTAGCTAGAGATAATTTCTTAAGGCGAATAGCAGTGCGGACGATATTTTCAATATCAAATCCTGTCAAGACCACACGGCGGCCTGTTGCATCCGCAGCATCAAACACCTGCTGGATACGAGAGAGGTTGCTGGCTACTGCCGCAACGATGATACGGCCCTCCCAGTCTGCAATGGTTTGAGTGATCTCGTCCCCAACTTCACTTTCGCTAGCCACTTGAATATTACTGTCCGCATTGGCTGAATCGCTAAGAAGAGCCAGAACTCCATCACGACCGATTTCTGCCAAACGAGCGAAGTCTGTCGCATAGGATTCACTAGCTGTCTGGTCAAATTTGAAGTCACCTGTATAAACGATGCTACCTTCAGCTGTCTTCAAGACCACACCCAAACTTTCTGGGATAGAGTGGGTCGTACGGAAGAAGGACACAACAGTCCCTCCAAAATCAATCTCCGAATCCTCATCAATAACATGGAAATCATTGAATTTCTTAACTGTGTCATTTCCTTTGACAAAGAGTTTGGCCAATTCAATGGTCAACTCAGACCCAAATACAGGTACCTTGGCTTCAGCCAAGAGATACGGAAGAGCACCAATGGCATCTGCATGTCCGTGGGTCAAGAAGACCCCTGCGATACGGTCGCTATTTTCAAAAAGGTAATCCATATTGGGAATGACCACGTCCACCCCTAGTTGTTCATTTTCAGGGTACTTTAGACCTGCATCCAAAACGAAAATAGACCCATCGATTTCAGCGATATACATATTTTTCCCATTTTCACGTACACCACCAAGTGTTGTTAAACTGATATTACTCATTTTTCCTCCGAAAGCTTAGTTTATCTTGATTATAGGGTTGCTTGCCCTTTTATTCTAAAAGCACTATCACTTTTAGCCGAATCTTTTCCTACCATTATACCATTTTTTTGATGATTTTCAAAATGAAGATTTGTTTTCAAAAAAGAGCTGGTTGCCCAACTCTTTCCTATCTGCTATTCTTTTTCCATTAAAAAGTCATAAATTTCTTGCACAGTACCCAGCGCCATCATTTCTTGGTCTTTGACGGTTTGTTTCAGCTTTTGATAAATCTGACTTTCTCCGATTTCCCGCTTTGGCGCCTCTTTATTGACTGTCATAACACCATCTGTGATGGTCACAAAGCCTAGTTCTTCAAACACTTGAATCATCTTGACCAGCAAGATTTGTTGAATATTAAGATAAGTAGCCAAATCCTTCAGCTTGTAGCGAATATCAAACTCTGGGAACTGGTAGATGGTCTTGTACAATTTGGCAAACTGCTCTCTAGTCCCATAACCTGTCAGATAATAGGCCTTGTCAATATCATTTTTGAAATAGACCGCAGAGAAATTCTGTTCCTGAAAAATGGTTTTCAGCTGAGTAATATCCTCAGGAACTGTTTTTACGACAACAGCTTCACTAGTCGCTAAATTTGGCACTTCTCCAGCAAAATCCAAGACTGGAACCCCTTCTGGCAAGACTGCATTTTTTCCACGGATGTTAAAAAGTTGAACACCCTCCACACGCGCATCCACCATCATCAACTGCAGGGCAGTTTGGCCATTCCATTGGTTGACAGACAATTTAACCGCCAACTCTAGATTCTTGGTTTGAGAAAATTCTGTTGCCCATCTACCTTGTCCGAAGGCCACGACTTCAAAACTCGCCTCACCCTTGGAAATTTTCAGTTTGAGATGGGCATTACCTGCCCCCATAGTACGGGCACTTTCGACCTGAAAATCCTTTATATAAAAGACAGGTTTCTGATTGTCCATTCCAAAAGGAGCTAAACGTTCAAAACTTTTGACCGTTTCCAAGCTAAGTCCCTCCAAATCCAGTTCTTCATCTAGATTTAGCTTGTTCTTGCCAACAGCATCTGCACCTTTTTCACGGACATAGTCTTCCAAGACATGAGATAAATCTGAGAGTTTCTCAACTTCCAGCGTCATACCCGCTGCACCTGCATGACCTCCAAAGGCGATGAAGAGGTCTCGATGAGGATCCAGAGCCTCAAAAATATCGACCGCTTCCACACTACGAGCACTGCCCTTGGCACGACCGTCTTCTATATTAAGAACAATGACTGTCTGCCCCAATTCTTCCAACAAACGACCAGCTACGATTCCTAGAACCCCAGGATTCCAGCCTTCCTTAGCCAAGACTTGGACCTTCTTCTCAGGATCCACCATGGTCTTGGCTTCTTCATAGATAGACTGGACGATTTCCTTGCGCTCTTCGTTTTTCTGATGAATCATAAGGGCAATCTCGTGGGCTTCATCGTCATCAAAACCAGTCAGCAAATCAATGGCTGGATTAGGATCATCCAAGCGACCCAAGGCATTCAAACGGGGGGCAATCTGGAAACCAACCGTTTCTTCTGTTACTTCGTTGGCGACAATCCCAGCCATATCCATCATTTCTTGTAGACCAATGCGCTGAGTGTGCCCCAACATTTCCAGACCATACTGAACCAAGATACGGTTCTCATCTGTCAAACTCACCATATCTGCAATGGTACCAATAGCGACCAAATCAAGCAATTCCACTTGTACTTCTTCTAAGAGGGCACAAGCCAACTTGAAAGCCACTCCACAACCAGCCAAATATTTGAAAGGATAGTCCGCATTTGGATGCTCAGGATGGACAATAGCATAGGCATCTGGTAGGGTTTCAGGCATGGAATGGTGGTCAGTCACAATGACATCTACCCCCATAGACTGGGCCAGTTCAATAGCCTCGTGACCAGCAACCCCATTATCCACCGTCACGATCAAGGAAATTCCTTCTTGCTCGATAAAATATTTGTAAACACTGGCATTAGGTCCATAGCCATCAGTAAAACGATTAGGCAAGTAAACACGGCACTCAGCACCAAGCTGTTCCAAACTTTCCTTCACAATAGAAGCCGAAGTCATGCCATCCGCATCGTAGTCTCCGTATATGAGAATATTTTCCCCTTCTTCAATGGCCTGACGAATCCGTTCCACTGCTTTATCCATATCATGGAGCAGATAAGGGTCATGCAAGTCCTCCAAAGAAGGTTCTAAAAACTTCTTCAGACTTTCTTGGTCCTGAATCCCTCTCTCAAATAATAACCGAGCCACCTCAGGACCCAGTCCAGCCTTCTTGGCTATCTTTGTAAAATCCGCATCTTCAACCTGCGGGGCAAACTGCCATTCATAAGTAGGTGTTATCAAAAAGACATCCACTCTTTCTAAGAATTCTATTGCTTCATTATAACACGATTTAGGCTTTTTCTCTATCCGGATTGCTTTTTTATAAAATTTTAGTGAATTTTTTCAGATATGATTTGACAAGACAAATCTTTTGGTGTAGAATCATGTTATAAAATCTAACACAAAGGAGATTCCTTATGGCTTTAGTAGAATTTGAACACGTCGAAAAATATTACGGAGACTATCACGCACTCCGCGACATCAATCTCCGTTTTGAAAAAGGACAAGTCGTTGTCCTCCTAGGCCCTTCTGGTTCTGGGAAGTCCACTCTTATCCGCACCATCAATGGTTTGGAGGCTGTGGACAAGGGAAGTCTTCTAGTCAATGGTCACCAAGTTGCTGGTGCCAGCCAGAAAGATTTGGTGCCTCTTCGTAAGGAAGTCGGCATGGTTTTCCAACATTTTAATCTCTATCCGCATAAAACAGTGTTAGAAAACGTAACACTCGCACCCATAAAAGTTCTAGGAATTGATAAAAAAGAAGCTGAAAAAACAGCCCAAAAATATCTGGAATTTGTAAATATGTGGGACAAGAAAGATTCATATCCAGCCATGCTGTCTGGTGGACAAAAACAACGGATTGCCATCGCACGTGGACTCGCTATGCATCCGGAACTCCTCCTCTTTGATGAGCCAACTTCTGCCCTTGACCCTGAAACCATCGGCGATGTTCTAGCGGTTATGCAAAAATTGGCCCACGATGGTATGAATATGATTGTCGTTACCCATGAAATGGGCTTTGCTCGTGAAGTTGCCGACCGCATCATCTTTATGGCTGACGGAGAAGTTTTAGTAGATACGACAGATGTCGATGACTTTTTCGACAATCCAAGCGAACCTCGTGCCCAACAATTCCTCAGCAAAATTATCAACCACGAAAGTGACAAAGTCAAATAAGGAGGCGCCTATGAAAAAGAAATTCTTTTTATCCGCATTATTGATTAGCCTTTTCGGCCTTGCTGCTGCAAAACCAGTTCAGGCTGATACCAGTGTCGCAGATATTCAAAAGAGAGGCGAGCTAGTTGTTGGTGTGAAACAGGACGTTCCCAATTTCGGTTACAAGGATCCCAAGACAGGGACCTATTCTGGTATCGAAACCGACTTGGCCAAAATGGTAGCTGATGAGCTCAAGGTCAAGGTTCGCTATGTACCTGTTACCGCACAAACTCGTGGCCCCCTTCTAGACAATGAGCAGGTCGATATGGATATCGCGACCTTCACCATTACAGACGAACGCAAAAAACTCTACAACTTTACCAGCCCTTACTACACAGATGCTTCTGGCTTTTTGGTCAATAAGTCTGCCAAAATCAAAAGCATTGAGGACCTAAACGGAAAAACCATCGGGGTTGCCCAAGGTTCCATTACTCAACGCCTGATTACCGAACTGGGTAAAAAGAAAGGTTTGACC
Organism: uncultured Streptococcus sp.; assembly: GCA_963518235.1. Lineage (GTDB taxonomy): Bacteria > Bacillota > Bacilli > Lactobacillales > Streptococcaceae > Streptococcus. The sequence continues at coordinate 17,614 of CAUQIP010000001.1, forward strand.
TTTAAATTCGTCGAACTTGGTTCCTACCCAGAATTGATTACTTCCCTACACGCCCACCGTATTGATGCCTTTTCCGTTGACCGCTCGATTCTGTCTGGCTACATCAGCAAACGCACAGTACTACTAGATGATAGTTTCAAGCCATCTGACTACGGTATCGTTACCAAGAAATCAAATACCGAACTCAACGACTATCTCGATAACTTGGTTACTAAATGGAGCAAGGATGGCAGTTTGCAAAAACTTTATGACCGTTACAAGCTGAAACCATCCAGCCATACTGCAGATTAAGGAGGACACCCCATGACAGATTTATCATCTTGGACAGCCTATTTTCAGGATTTTGGACAATTTTTCAATGGTTTCCTCTTCACCCTTGCCCTAGCGATTGGATCCTTTATCCTCGCCATGGTTTTGGGCATCTTCTTTGGAGCCATGTCAACCAGCAAACGTCCAATTTTGCGCATTTTAGCTCGCATCTTTGTCGAGTTTTACCAAAACACTCCCCTCTTGGTGCAGTTTGTTATCGTTTTTTATGGCCTACCTCTTATCAGTGACCACACCATCATGATTCCGATTTATTGGACAGCTGTTCTCTGTGTAGGGCTCTATCACGGTGCCTATATCGCTGAGGTTATTCGCTCAGGTATTCAGTCTATTCCTAGCGGTCAGATGGAGGCTGCCTTGTCGCAAGGTTTTACCTATATCAGTGCCATGCGCTTGATTATCTTGCCTCAGGCCTTTCGTATCATTCTCCCTCCTTTGACCAACCAAATTGTTAACCTCATCAAAAACACTTCTACAGTCGCTATTATCTCTGGAGTGGACTTGATGTTTGTGACCAAGTCTTGGTCGGCACTTAACGGAAACTACATTCCAGCATTTTTAGGAGCTGCCCTTCTCTACTTTTCTCTTTGCTTTCCTGTTGCCCAGTTTGGTCGCAAAATGGAGCAAGCCAATAAAAAAGCCTATTCACTTTAGGAGGTTACTATGGAATCCATTTTAGAAGTTTTGACCCCAGATAACCTAGTCTTTATCTTTAAAGGATTTGGCTTGACCCTCTACATTTCTCTGATTGCCATCGTCCTCGCTACACTTATCGGTACAGTTCTAGCAGTCATGAGAAATGGGAAAAATCCTATCTTGCGCATCATTTCCAGCATTTACATCGAATTTGTGCGTAACGTTCCCAACCTCCTCTGGATTTTCACTATCTTTTTAGTGTTCAAGATGAAATCCACACCAGCAGGAATCACTGCCTTCACTCTCTTTACATCAGCGGCCCTAGCTGAGATTATTCGAGGTGGTCTCAATGCCGTAGACAAGGGGCAGTACGAAGCAGGAATGTCACAAGGCTTCACTTCAGCCCAAATCCTCTACTACATCATTCTCCCACAAGCCATTCGTAAAATGCTGCCAGCCATCATTTCTCAATTTGTAACCGTGATTAAGGATACCAGTCTTCTCTACTCTGTTATCGCCCTACAAGAACTCTTTGGAGCCAGCCAAATTCTCATGGGCCGTTATTTCGAACCAGAGCAAGTGTTTAGTCTTTATATCCTGATTGCCCTCATCTACTTCAGCTTTAACCTAGCAATTTCTAGCCTGTCTCATATGCTAGCAAAACGTTGGCAACAAGCTGCAGAATAAACAGCAACTCTCCAGTTCAATTGGAGAGTTTTTTTATGGGAACAGAAATTTACACACCTAGATTTGACACCATACTTTTTCTATGATAAAATGTAACAAATTTGTTTACAACAAATCAAAATCTTAATGAAATGGAATTTTCTATGAAATCAATCAAAGGACTACTCTTTATCATGGCTAGTTTTATCTTGACTATTTTGACTTGGATGAACACTTCTCCCCAATTCATGATTCCAGGACTAGCTTTAACAAGCCTATCTCTGACTTTTATCCTAGCCACTCGTCTCCCCCTACTAGAAAGCTGGTTTCACGGTTTGGAGAAGGTCTACACCGTCCACAAATTCACAGCCTTTCTATCCATCATTCTACTAATCTTTCATAACTTTAGTATGGGTGGTTTGTGGGGCACTCACTTAGCTGCTCAGTTTGGCAACCTTGCCATCTATATCTTTGTCAGCATCATCCTTGTCGCCTATTTAGGCAAATACATCCAATACGAAGCCTGGCGATGGATTCACCGTCTGGTTTATCTAGCTTATATTTTCGGACTCTTTCATGTCTACATGATGATGGGCAATCGTCTTATCACATTTAATCTTCTAAGTTTTCTTGTTGGTAGCTATGCCCTTTTAGGCTTGCTAGCTGGTTTTTATATCATTTTTCTATATCAAAAGATTGGCTTCCCCTATCTAGGAAAAATTACCAATCTCAAACGCTTAAATCACGATACTAGAGAAATTCAAATCCATCTTAGCAGATCTTTCAGCTATCAATCAGGACAATTTGCCTTCCTACAGATTTTCCAAGAAGGTTTTGAAAGTGCTCCGCATCCCTTTTCTATCTCAGGAGGTCATGGTCAAACTCTTTACTTTACTGTTAAAAATTCAGGTGACCATACCAAGAATATCTATGACAATCTTCAAGTCGGCAGCAAAGTAAGCGTAGATAGAGCTTACGGACACATAATCATAGAAGAAGGACGTGAAAATCAGGTTTGGATTGCTGGAGGTATTGGAATAACCCCCTTCATCTCTTACATCCGTGAACATCCTATTTTGGATAAACAGGTTCGCTTCTACTATAGCTTCCATGGAGAAGAAAATGCAGTCTACCTAGATTTGCTCCGTGACTATGCTCAGAAAAATCCTAATTTTGAACTCCATCTAGTCGACAGTAGGAAAGATGGCTATCTTAATTTTGATCAAGAAGAAGTACCCGAACATGCAAGCGTCTATATGTGTGGTCCTCTTTCTATGATGAAGTCACTTGCCAAACAGATTAAGAAACAAAATCCAAAAGCAGAGCTTATTTACGAAGGATTCAAGTTTAAATAATCAATCACATTCTCCTGGAATTTCCCAGGAGTTTTTTCTACACAACCGCAAAAAACACTGCCAGATTTCTAGCAGTGTTTTGAGTTTCATTTATCTTAGTAAACTGTTCTTTCAGTTTCTACATCGAAGAAGTGTGCTTTGTTCAAGTCAAATCCAAGTTCAACTGTTGCACCTGTTTGCAAGTAGTCACGAGCATCCACTTTGGCAACAAATTCGTCTTTACCAACTTGGCAGTAAAGGTGAGATTCTGAACCAAGCAATTCTGATACAGAGATAGTCGCTTTTACAACTGAATCTGGGAATGTTTCAAGGAATGCTTCTTCTGCATTCACGTCTTCTGGACGGATACCGAAGATCAATTCTTTACCTTCATAGCCTTTTTCACGAAGTACTTTCAAAGCACCTTCTGGAACTTTCAAACGGAAACCGTCTGAAACAATTTCGCTACCAACCAATTTCACGTTGATGAAGTTCATTGCTGGGCTTCCGATGAATCCTGCAACGAATTTGTTAACTGGGTTTTTGTAAACTTCTTGAGGAGAACCGATTTGTTCTACACGTCCGATAGTACCTGTACCAGCAGGGTTCTTAGTTGCTGACATGATAACGATACGGTCTGCAAGTGTCATCGCTTCTGTTTGGTCGTGAGTTACGTAGATAGTTGTAGCCCCGATACGACGGTGGATTTTAGCGATTTCAGCACGCATTGATACACGAAGTTTAGCATCCAAGTTTGACAAAGGTTCGTCCATCAAGAATACTTTTGCATCACGGACAATGGCACGACCCATGGCAACACGTTGACGTTGACCACCTGAAAGGTCAGCTGGTTTACGTTCCAAAAATTCTTTCAATCCAAGAATTTCAGCTGCTTCTTGCACACGTTTATCGATATCTTCCTTGCTGTATTTACGCAATTTCAAACCGAAAGCCATGTTATCGTATACAGTCATGTGTGGGTAAAGAGCGTAGTTTTGGAATACCATGGCGATGTCACGGTCTTTTGGAGCTACGTCGTTAACAACCACGCCATCGATAGACGCAGTACCTTCTGTAATATCTTCAAGACCAGCAATCATACGAAGAGTAGTTGATTTACCACATCCTGAAGGTCCTACGAAAACGATGAACTCTTTGTCTTTGATGTTCAAGTTGAAATCTTCAACTGAATAGTGTTCGCTGTTTGGATATTTTTTGTAAATATTTTTAAGATTTAATTCTACCATGAGGTGAACTCCTTTTGTCTTTTGATAGTTTTATTATAAATGAAAACGCTTTACATTTCTATGGCAAGATGACCAAAAAAATAAAAAAGTTCTGTGCAACTTGCACAAAACTTTAGAGAATATCTGGTAAAATCAATTGATAACACAAGGTCAGATCAGTCAATTCCTTCAACTGAAGCCCTGTCAATTCTTCCCATTTATCAATCTTGTATTGGAGAGAATTACGGTGCAGATAGAGTTGCTGGGCTGTTTTTGTTAGGACAGCACTATTTTCCCAAAGAGAGAGAATAATTTCCTGAATCTGATCCTGATCCAGAATCATCTGGTGCAAGCATTCCTTGATTGCTCTCAGGTTCACAAGTCTTTCTCCCATACTCCAAAGATAGAGTTGTGAAAAAGTATGAACACCTTGGTGACCCTGACGCCACCAAGTCTTAAACAAATCCCGCTCTGCTTTGATTAAGTCTGATAGGGCTTGATTTCCCGTCTGAGACCAAACCTGACCTAACATGATTGACAGACGCAGTCCAAAGTCATACTCAACCGCTTCAATCGTATCACTTAAAATAGCTCGTACAGAGGTGTATTTGTCTTGTTGAAGCACGAAAACATAATCCTGTGCTCCGACCTGAAGGACGGTCTGACAGTTCGGAAAAAGAGTCCGCATCATATCCAGCCAAGAAGCTAGATTTTCCTGTTGAAAATAGGAAAGATGGCAATAAACCAACTGAATCTTTTTAAAAGTTTGTGGTGCCTGTCCCTTGCCCTCAATCAGATAGGAATACCAAGGATTGAGCGAATGAGCCTGCTCTTGCTGAGTCAAAAGAGCAACCAACTGCTTTTCACGCTCGCTGAGCCCAGCTTCCTCCAGCAAAATCCACTGCTGAGAAGCTAAAGGGAGGGTGAGATAGCCCTCTTTCTCTACTGGTTGGTCTGAAATCTGAGCTTCAGGAAACCAGTCTTTTAGTTCTTTTGCCATCATGTCCTAGCCCTCCACTTTTTGGATGCACCATGAAATCAAGCTCTCAAGACGTTCCAGATTTTCAGTCATATGGAGATAGCCCATGACTGCTTCAAAACCTGTGGACATACGGTAAGTCACCACATCAGCATTTTTTGCCTTGGTGTGACTATTGGTATTGCGACCACGTTTGTAGATTTCTTCTTCTTTTTCCGTCAGGACTTGCTCCTCTAACATAAGGGAAATCAGGCGAGCCTGAGCTTTGGCTGAAACATACTTGGTCGCTTCTTGATGGAGTTTATTGGGTTTGGTCATGCCTTTAAGAATGAGATGACGGCGAATATACATGGAATACACCGCATCTCCTTCAAAGGCTAGCGCAATCCCGTTAATAAGATTGACATCAATCACGTGTCCACCTCACTCCATCCTTGGTGTCAAGTAGCTTAATCCCTTGAGCAGCCAATTGGTCACGGATCTGGTCCGCTGTCGCAAAGTCACGATTGGCACGCGCTTCTTGGCGTTTTTGGATCAAGTCTTCAATCTCTGCATCCAAAACTTCCTCAACAAAGACAATTCCAAAGACTTCCAACATATCCGCAAGAGCTTGCTTGACACTTGCATCATAGTTGCCTGAATTGATCCATTTGGCCATTTCAAAGACTACTGTGATTCCATTGGCAGAGTTGAAATCCTCATCCATAGCTGCTACAAACTTATCTTTAAAGGTTTGTAACTCTTGGGCGTCCACATTTCCTGTAAATGGTTGCTCGTAAGTGTTCTTCAGATACTTGAGATTGGTCTCGGCATCACGAACTGCTTTTTCCGTAAAGTTGATAGGTTTACGGTAGTGTTGAGTCGCAAAGAAGAAACGAAGCACTTGCCCATCGAGGGTTTTGAGGGCATCGTGCACTGTGATAAAGTTGCCCAAAGATTTAGACATCTTGACATTATCGATGTTGACAAAGCCGTTGTGCATCCAGTAGTTGGCAAAGGTCTTGCCTGTTTTGGCTTCTGACTGGGCAATTTCATTGGTATGGTGAGGAAACTCTAGGTCGGCTCCACCACCGTGGATATCAATGGTATCACCTAAAATCTCTGTCGACATGACTGAACACTCGATGTGCCAGCCCGGACGACCAGGTCCCCAAGGACTATCCCAAGAAATCTCTCCTGGTTTGGCAGATTTCCATAAAGCAAAGTCTACAGGATTTTCCTTACGAGCCGTTTCTTCATCGGTACGACCTGAAGCACCCAGCTCCAAATCTTCCAAGGTTTTATTGGCCAACTTGGCATAGTTATGAGATTTTTCCACACGGAAATAGACATCTCCTTGACTCTCATAAGCATAGCCTTTTTCAATCAAATCTTCCACAAAGCGGATGATATCCACCATAAACTCCACCACACGAGGATGGCGAGTCGCAGGTTTCACGCCCAAGGCCGTCACATCCTCACGAAAGGCAGCGATATACTTGTCCGCAACCTCTTGAGGCGTAATCCCTTCTTCCTTGGCACGGTTGATAATCTTATCATCCACATCCGTGAAATTGGAAATATAGGCAACGTCATAACCACGGTATTCGAAGTAACGTCGAATGGTATCAAAAGCCACCGTCGAACGGGCATTCCCCACGTGAATATAGTTATACACGGTTGGCCCACAAACATACATCTTGACTTTACCGTCCTCGATTGGGACAAATTCTCGCAAATCACGAGACATAGTGTCATAGATTTTAATCATAAATCATAATCAGGAAATCCAAAATCCAAGAACAATTAGTTTCATCACTAAGAGTTCAATTGAATTTCAGTCCGAATATCTCTACACTTCGGAATCCCTTGCTCCTTTCTCATTCAGATAAACCACCTGAGTCTGTTTGACAAAGCCAATTTTTTCATACAAACGTTTGGCACCTACATTGCTATCTTCCACGGCAATCTGAAATTCCTTATCATTTTGCTCAATTAGTTGGTTGACAAGGGATTTTGCTAAGTAACTTCCATAGCCTTTCCCACGTTCAGGTTCAGATATTGCTAAACCGTAGAAGTAATTCGTATTAGTCGATAAATCTACCGTGCAAGTTCCAATAACCTGACCGTCTTTTAACAAAATATATAAGCGACTTTCTGGATCCTTCAGAGCTTCAGCGACATATCTATCCACAACTTCTCTAGATTCATGTTCCTCTGAAAATGCCTGAAATTTTAACTGACTAATTTGCTCCTGAAACGAACTATCTGCTAACAAAACTTCAAGATTGGAAACCTTTGCTAACGGATAAGGTTTTCTATCCTTACCTAACCAAGTTTCTGTCTCTTCATCCTCGACCAAGCCCCAGTTGCTGACAAAATCAGGATGGCGGTCTAGAAAAACACGCTCTGTCTGAAAAGTAACTGAACGAATAGGGAAAGAAGCCGTTTCTCTCTCAAAACTAGTAAACAATGCACGCGCAATTCCCTGACGGCGATGATCTGGATGAACCAGTATCGTCACTTCCACATCTTGGTCATCAGCATAGACAGTTAAGAGAGCAACAAGTTCGCCTTTTTCATAATAAAGGAAAAAGGCGGGCATGTTTGGATCAAAATTAAGCATGTTAGAGAGATAGGGATCACGATAGGTACCGTCATAGTTTTGGCAACAGTTAATTAGTTTTTTCGCCTCAGATAGCTCCTCTTGGCTTAACTTGTTTCTTGCTTGAATCATATAGGTATCCTCTACAAACCAGACGATCTGTGACTGGCTTCTTTAGCCTGCTCCAGTTTATTAACGTAGTACTCTCGTTTTTCTTCAACTTCGTGAATGACCGGCTCGTCTTTTTTACCATGAACACGGACAATCTTAGCCGGAATACCGACCACTGTCACATCGCTAGGTACATCTGCCACGACAACTGCTGCAGCACCGACCTTGGCATTTTCACCGATTTCTACCGGTCCGATAACTTGGGCATGAGCTGATATGAGAGCTCCTTTACGTACGGTCGGATGGCGTTTACCAACATCCTTACCCGTCCCACCTAGGGTCACTCCGTGATAAAGGAGAACACCTTTTTCAACAATCGCCGTCTCCCCAATCACCAGACCAGAACCGTGGTCAATAAAGACCCCTGAATCGATCTGGGCTCCTGGATGAATCTCAATCTGAGTCCAAAAGCGCCAAAACTGACTGTGCATACGAGCCAAGAGTTTAAAGCCGTGATTCCAGAGAAAATGTGAAAGACGGTGGGCCGCCAAGGCCTTGACACCTGGATAAGTCAGCAAAACCTCCAAAGTGGTGCGGGCCGCTGGATCATTTTCTTTTACGATATCAATGGTTTCGCGCCACCATCCCATACATTTCTCCTTTACTTATTCTGAATCTTTTGGTGTTTCTGTAAATTCTTTCTTAGGTTTGTGGTCCTTGTGATGACGTGGGCGGTGAGGTCTCTCAGACTTTTCGCCTTTTTCATCACGTTCAGGTTTTGGAGGACGAGGAAGAAGAGCTTTCATAGAAGCATCCACACGTCCTTTTTCATCAATCTTGATAACCTTAACATCAACTTCATCCCCGATTGCTACCAAGTCTTCGACATTATTGGTACGCGTCCAAGCCATCTCAGAGATATGAACAAGGGCATCTGTCTTATCAAAAAGGTTAACAAAGGCACCAAATTTCTCGATACGAACGACTTTGGCACGGTAAACTTCGTCCACCTTAGCTTCACGGACCAAACCAGCAATAATCTCTTTAGCACGATTAATGGCATCTTGGTCGCTAGAGTAGATAGACACATTTCCTTCTTCGTCGATATCAATCTTAACGCCTGTTTCAGCGATAATCTTGTCGATGGTTTCTCCACCCTTACCGATGACAATCTTAATCTTGTCCACATCAATCTTGATGGTATCAATTTTCGGAGCAGTTGGAGCCAATTCTGGACGAACTTCTGGAATGGTTGCTTCAATCACATCAAGGATTTCAAAACGCGCTTTCTTGGCTTGGGCAAGAGCCTCAGTCAAGATTTCTGCAGTGATCCCTTGAATCTTGATATCCATTTGAAGGGCTGTAATCCCATCACGAGTACCTGCAACCTTAAAGTCCATGTCACCAAAGTGGTCTTCCAAACCTTGGATATCTGTCAATACTGTGTAGTTATTCCCATCTGAGATAAGTCCCATAGCAATACCAGCTACTGGCGCCTTGATTGGCACACCACCAGCCATAAGGGCAAGCGTTCCCGCACAGATAGAAGCTTGAGATGAAGAACCATTTGACTCCAAGACTTCTGCTACCAGACGGATAGCGTATGGGAATTCTTCCAAACTTGGCAAGACTTGAGCAAGGGCACGCTCACCAAGAGCACCGTGACCGATTTCACGACGACCTGGCGCACCGTAGCGTCCAGTTTCCCCTACAGAGTATTGTGGGAAGTTATAGTGGTGCATAAAGCGTTTCTTATACTCTGGGTCCAAACCATCGATGATTTGAGTTTCCCCCATCGGAGCCAAGGTCAAGACTGAAAGAGCTTGAGTTTGGCCACGAGTGAAGAGACCAGAACCGTGTACACGAGGAAGGAAGTCAACAACCGCATCCAAAGGACGGATTTCATCGACCTTACGACCATCAGGACGTACCTTGTCTTCTGTGATCAAACGGCGCACTTCAGCATGTTCCATTTGTTCCAAGATTTCAGCAACATCACGCATGATACGGTCAAATTCTTCATGATCTGCATATTTTTCTTCGTAAACAGCAGTTACTTGGTCTTTGACTGCTTGAGTTGCAGCTTCACGTGCCAATTTTTCTTCTACTTGAACAGCTTTTTGGAGGTCGCTGTTATAGGCTGCGATGATTTCAGCTTGCAAGTCAGCATCCACACGAAGCAATTCTACTTCTGCTTTTTCCTTACCGACAGCAGCAACGATTTCTTCTTGGAAAGCAATCAATTCTTTGACCGCTTCGTGCCCTTTAAGAAGGGCTTCCAACATGATTTCTTCTGACAATTCTTTGGCACCAGACTCTACCATGTTGATGGCGTGTTTAGTTCCTGCTACTGTCAATTCAAGGAGAGATTGCTCTGCTTGTTCTTGACTTGGGTTGATGATGATTTGACCATCCACATAACCCACTTGGACACCGGCGATTGGTCCGTCAAATGGAATATCTGAGATAGAAAGCGCCAAGGATGAACCAAACATAGCAGCCATTGGTGCAGAAGCATTTTCATCATAAGAAAGCACGGTATTGATGACTTGGACTTCATTACGGAAACCTTCCGCAAACATAGGACGGATTGGACGGTCAATCAAACGCGCTGTCAAGGTCGCATCTGTTGAAGGACGTCCTTCACGTTTCATAAAGCCACCAGGAAACTTCCCAGCCGCATACATTTTTTCTTCGTAGTTGACTTGAAGAGGGAAGAAATCCCCAGTTGCCATCTTCTTAGACATAACGGCAGCAGTCAAGACAGTTGACTCACCGTAACGTACAACAACAGAGCCATTGGCTTGCTTAGCAACCTGACCAGTCTCTACAATTAACTCACGACCCGCAAAAGTCGTTTGAAACACTTGTTTTGTCATTTTAATCCCCTTTGGATTGATGAAATTATACGCCTTGCCTACAAAAATCAAGATACTAAGCCGTCAAGCAACTCAAAGGAAAATAGGAAATCGAACGACGGAGCGACTGCTCCTAGGCAGATTTATCTTTTTCCAAAGAGTTGTAGGAGTGTTCAATTCTCAAGATACCAAGGACGTCAAAAGCAAAGTAAAAATAGGAAACTGACGAAGTCTTCGATGAAGACAAGACAGTTTATCTTTTTTACACAGCTTTTCGGCCGGGTTCAATTACACAAGATATTTTGGACGGTTCGGCTTGCCGAACATTTCTGTAGAAAAACAGGAAGGTGACGCCGCACTCGATGAGTGCTAGGAAGCTTATCTTTTTTCCTAAGAAATGAGGCCAAAATTCAATTAAGTATCTTTTTGATATTTCCCTGAAATAGTGCGGACGGGAGGTAAAATTATCCAGTGGATGATTTTAGAAATTCAATGGAATTTCAATGGTAATTTTTAATTACTTCGCCTTTTCATTTCTATGCTCAGGCTAAAATAGTTTCCCGAACTATTTTACTCTCAAAAATCCCGTCTTAGATAATAATATTGTTATCATCTAGGATACCACGATAGCGTGAAATATCTTTTAAATACTCACTCCGTTCGTGTTTTTTGAGATACACATTATCAGATTTTGTTTAAAAAACAATCAACTTTAAACAAACTTCTACAACCTAAATACCCTCATCTTTGTATCAAGTACGTACAGAGTCTATTTTATCATATTTTTCTTAAAAAGTGCGGTCTTTACCATTAAAAAGGAACCATTCCCCTCACCTGAGAAGAATGGTTTGCTTTTTATTATCCTAGAGACTGGTGATTAAACAAGGCATGAGTTGCTTGGTGGATGTATTTTGCAGTTTCTGCATTGTTCATAGTGTAGAGATGCACACCGGCAACATCCTGAGTTACCAAGTCCACGATTTGATCCACCGCATAGGCAAGTCCTGCTGCTCTGAGCGACTCAGGGTCATGCTCATACTTGTCTAAAATAGCTTTAAATTTGCGTGGAAGATGGATATTCTCACAAGTCTTCAAGAGACGGAGAGCCTGATTTCGATTCAGAATTGGCATAATCCCTGCATGAATAGGAACATCAATCCCAGCCAAGATGCACTTGTCTTGGAAATCATAGAAGCGCTCATTGTCAAAGAAAAGCTGAGTTACAAGACTGGAACAGCCTGCATCTACTTTCTTCTTAAGATTTTGAATATCTGAAATCTGATTTGGTGAATCTGGATGCCCTTCTGGATAACAAGCACCAACAATATCAAAGTGAGGGGCTTGTTCCTTGATGAACTCAATCAAGTCAGTTGCGTAGCGGAAATCCTTTTGTGGTTCCACATCTGGAATAATATCCCCGCGAAGAGCCAAGATTTTCTGCACCCCAACCTTGTCCAAGTCAGCAATCGTTTCAGCCACCTTGTTCTTAGTCAAATAGATGGCTGGCAAGTGAGCAATAGTCGGAATCGCCAAATCATTTTGGATAAAGTCAGCCAAACGAACCGTCGTTTCCTTGATATTAAATTTATTATTGCTGGCAGTCACACTGATAAAGTGGGGAGCCAACTCCTGCATATCTTGAAGAGCAGAAATAATGTTATCATTACCCACGGCTGGGTTGGGAGGGAACACTTCAAATGAGAGTGACGGTGTTTGGCGTGACATAGTCATTATCCTTTTCTAGTTGATTTTTTCGTTAGCTGGACTCCTAGAATCCAAGTGAAACAGGCAGATTGACCAAACAGCGCTTCTTGAGAAATCTTTATCTTACAATTTCTCACGCGCAGCTTTAGCTGCTTCAACAAGGCGGATCAAGCTTTCTTTTGTTTCTGGAATACCACGTGTTTTCAAACCACAGTCAGGGTTGATCCAAACTTTCTTGCTTGGCACTTTAGCAAGGATAGCTTCGATTGTGTGGTCGATTTCGCCTTCATTTGGCACACGAGGTGAATGGATATCGTAAACCCCAGGTCCTACTTCTGTTTGGAAGTTTTTCGCTTTGAGTTCGTCCAAGATTTCAAGGTTTGAACGGCTTGCCTCAAATGAGATAACGTCCGCATCCATGTTGTCGATAGCTGGGATAATATCTGTAAATTCTGAGTAACACATGTGAGTGTGGATTTGAGTATCTGGCGCTACTGTTGAGTGTACCAAGCGGAAGGCAGGAATTGCCCAGTCAAGGTAGTCTTCGTACCAGTCGCTACGACGGAGTGGCAATTTCTCACGAAGAGCAGCCTCGTCGATTTGGATGATTTTCACACCAGCAGCTTCAAGGTCAAGTACTTCATCCTTGATAGCAAGGGCGATTTGAAGAGTAGAATCCTTGATAGAGATGTCTTCACGTGGGAATGACCAGTTGAGGATGGTAACAGGTCCAGTTAACATACCTTTAACAGGTTTGTTTGTACGGCTTTGTGCATAGCTAGACCATTTAACAGTGATAGGGTTAAGACGAGTGACATCACCCCAGATGATTGGTGGTTTAACTCCACGCATACCGTATGATTGTACCCAACCATTTTTAGAGAAGAGGTAACCTGACAAGTTTTGACCGAAGTACTCAACCATGTCATTACGCTCAAATTCACCGTGAACAAGGACATCAAAGTCGATATCTTCTTGCCATTTGATCCATTCATCGATCGTTTCAGCAAGGAAAGCATCGTACTCTTCTTGAGACAATTCACCTTTACGGTAAGCCAAACGTTTAGCACGAACTTCCTTAGTTTGAGGGAATGAACCGATCGTTGTTGTTGGAAGAGCTGGAAGTTTGAAAGCTTCTTCTTGGATAGCTTCACGTTCTGCAAAGGCTGGCAAACGAGTGTAGTCTGCGTCTGTCAAGCCAGCGATACGCGCACGAAGTTCAGCATTTTCACCAACACGCTCAGTCGCAAAGAGTTCTTTGTTAGCTGCAAGTGCTTCTTCACCTTGACCATTGCGGATAGCATCCAAATCACGAATCTCATCCAATTTTTCAACTGCAAAGGCAAAGTGGTTCAAGATTGCTGGTTCAAATTCTTCATTAGCAGTTGTAAATGGCACATGAAGAAGTGAGCATGAGCTTGTCAAGACAATGTTTTCAGCTGGGATTTGCTCAAGAACAGCCAAGCTCTTTTCATAGTTGTTGCGCCAGATGTTTTTACCATTGACAATACCTGCATAAAGAGTCTTGTCAGCTGGGAAGCCACCTTTAACCAATTCAAGAGTTTTCTTACCTTCAACAAAGTCAAGACCGATAGCATCTACTGGCAAGTTCACAAGGTCAGCGTAAACGTCACGAACATCTCCGAAGTAAGTTTGAAGCAATACTTCAAGACCTTTTTTGTCAACCAAAAGTTTGTTGTAAAGGTTCAAGAAGAGAGCTTTTTCTTCAGCTGTCAAGTCTTTTACAAGAGCAGCTTCATCCAATTGGATACGAGTCGCACCAAGTTCTGCCAATTTAGCAAAAACTTCTTGGTAAGCAGCCACTAAGCTATCTACGAAGTCTTCTGCTTTCACACCTTCTTCAAAGTCTGACAATTGAAGGAAAGTGAATGGACCTACAAGAACTGGGCGAGTGTTCAATCCAAGTTCTTTAGCTTCTTGGAACTCATCAAAGATTTTATGACCTGCAAGTTTGACTTGAGTGTCTTTTTCAAATTTAGGAACGATGTAGTGGTAGTTGGTGTTGAACCATTTCTTCATTGGAAGGGCGCGAACGTCTCCTTTTTCTCCTTGGTAACCACGACCCAAAGCGAAGTAGCGCTCAAGGTCAGACAAGTCCAAGTTTTGAACTGAAGCAGGCACCACATTGAAGAGGAAAGCTGCATCTAGGAAGTTGTCATAGTGAGAAAAGTCATTTGATGGGATTTCAGTGATGCCTTTTTCTTTGACAATGTTCCAGTGTTTAGCACGCAAGGCTTTTGCGGCTGCAAGGAGTTCTTCTTCTGAGATTTCTTTTCTAAAGTATTTTTCAGTTGTAAATTTTAATTCGCGGAATTCGCCCAAACGAGGGAAACCGATGATTGTAGTTGACATGATGTGTCCTCCAAAATTTGTTGTTGAAACTATCTTAACAGAAAAGAAATCATCTGTATAATTGTAAAAAATTAGGCTTTGATATAGTTTGAAACTATATCTCTGTTTTAGACAAAAGAAAAAGACTTGAGACAAATGCCTCAAATCCTTTGTATAACTTGCTTTTTGCTGTATTTTTGTTAGAATGCTCAAACACGTTATTAGTAATTCTTATAAGTGACTATGGCTTGTTATTAGAAAAGACTATAAGTTGATTTTTCTTTTGTAATTCTGATATTTCCCTGAAAAAGTGCGGACGGGAGCAACTTACTTCATAATTTCATCCCTAATTTTTGAGCCAGAATGTCTCAAAAAATCCCGTTCTAGATAATAATAAATTATTATCTAGAATACCACTAAAGCGGGAAATATCCGCTAAAAGCTCACTTCGTTCGCACTTAATTTAAAAAAGTTTAATTTCTAAAATTATAAAATGGATGTACTATAACTTTTAAATTTGTTAAAGTTTCCCAACCTCTTCCTATCAACTCTTTCTCTGTTCAAGTGGGACGATTGCTAGTGTCTTTCCTAAACTGGCTAAAACTTTCAATACCGTATCCAACTGAGGACTAGTCTTTCCTGTTTCCATCCTAGCTATGACAGGTTGACTCACTCCACTGAGTTCCTCTAGCTTTTTCTGACTGATTCCTTGCTTATGTCTTGCTTCAATCAACTCACTCATGATAGCTACTCGCATATCACTTTCAAGGATTTCCTCCTTGGTAAAGAGTTCTGATCGGACATCCTTCCAGTTACTTCCAATAGCACTATTCTTCATCACTTAACCCTCTTTCTTTTATGTCCTTTAGTTCACGCTTGGTTTTTTTAAAATTATAACTCAAAAGTTATTAAAAGTAAATCTGGACACTCATAAAAAGAAGACCTTAGAAAAACTCTAAAGGTCTCATCTTTATTATTCGAAAAAATTATGGGAAGAGTTATAAATTGGAGGCAATCCTTACTATTATTCCAGCTCAATCCCCTTCTCTCGGAGATTTGCTAGACACTCCTCATAGTAGGCAGCATCGTGCTCCTTGTAAATAAGGCTCGTCAAAGTCTCCTCAGGTAAATCCTCATAAAAAGGGCAGGTCTTACCACGATAGTTTTTATCCAACCACTCTGGACTGACATTGTAGCCACGGTTAGCCATCTCCTCCATGATCAAGTCATGATAGGCATAGAGACGATAAGGCGAGTGGGTAAAGACATAGTCCACCGTTGCATGTTTTCTACCCCAGCCATTGCCACGCAGGGCGCAACACTCTCGATGTTGCCCCAAGAGTTGAGGACGAGGAAGCTGTGAAATCAAAGCCTCATGCCAAAGTCTCATGACAATCTCCTTTCAGTAAAGTCGAATGTTGCAAATAGGTATTCGGATAGTGATCAAGCAAGTCTCGAGTCTTAGCGATTAAGTCTTCCTTAGAAGCCTGACCAAAGCGGTAGCGATCAAGCAAGAGCATATAGTCCTTGCGCTCGGCATCTGTCGCTTTCTTTTTAAAATAGCCCCAAATATGCTGAAAGGCATTGCAAACCTGACCCCTGTGTTCTGGAATCTGACAGGCACGGTCAATCATCTCCTGAACCTGACTCACTTCCACCTCTTCATTCTTCAAGTATTGGCGAATCTCATTGTAAATATTGCTGGAATGACTCAAAACGAGGTATTTGTTTCTCGCCCAGAGTTGCTGGCAAAGGGCACGTTGGTTGTTATTTTCCATATTTCTCCTTACTTTCTACTAGTTCCCCGAAAATATGGAAACAAAGTTATATTTTACTTGAATGCAATTACTTATTTAATTTAAATGTGCAATTTTTATAATTTATTTTTATATTTGGATCAATATTAGGAATAAAGACATTGAATAGAGACTCTTTCTCTGTCACCGACTGCATATGTATTCCAATTGGAATCTTATCTGCTTTATTTCGATAAATAGGACGACAGGCAATACAAACTGAACTCTGTTCCAGTTCATCTACAATCTTCTCTTCAAAATACCACTGACTGAATTTATTTTCAAATCTGTTCTCATTAGTAGCTTTCCCCATATTACTCCATGCAGTTTGAGTAAATAATGATTTCAAGGCTTTATAAGGATGACCATGAATCTCTTTATCACCACCTAATGAATAAGCGATTATGTGACCTCGATGAAAGTATCTATCATAGTCTTTAATTCTATTTATTTTATCCCATCCCGCCGGATTTCCAAGACTCGAACGATTTTTCTTTTTATCCACTATCGCTTTTTGATTTTTAATATCTTTATAATCGTTTTTATTGATATAAAATATCGCGCATTTGGGTCTCTTAGCTAACTCCAATGAATGTGGAACAATATAACCCGAATTATCCTTATTCATAATATGGATTGTTGCAAAATTATTATTTACTACAAAATAATTTGATTCATTCTGACATTCAGCTATATTTGTACAATACTGAACTTTTCCTCCAACTAATTTAGAAAGTTGATCAGTAGAGATATGAATCAAATCTAAAATTTTTTGCTCTGACATCGAAAAACTCTTTTTCATTTTAGTCTCCAAATCTGCCTTCACTTATCCATTATTCCACCTCAGTAAGATCAATTCCCTCAATAGAGCATATATAAATTAGATATCCCAATTTATGTACTTCTCTCTGCGAATATTATTGTTTTTAAATTTTACGGAAGTAACAAATCGACTACTTGTTTATAGGAAGTAAATTGAGTATAAAATTCATTATGTTTATAAACCAGAAATAGTATAACTATCAAACTCCATAATAGAATATAAATTAACCATTTATATAAAGTTTCAATTTTTTCTAACCGTTTTAATTCTGTTTTATAGTTATCGGATTCTTTCAAAGTATTAATAAAATATTTATCTATACTGTATAACATTTGATAATTTTTATCAATATCATCACACTCTGATTTTATAGACTTAGAATCAAAATTCCATCCTCTCACTTTATTTACTATAATTATACAAATTAAATAAAATATTCCAGAATATACAGTTAGTGACATCGCAAGCCTTGTATTAAAATTTTTAAAAATAAATGTAGTTAATATTGTTATAAGTAAAACTAAAAATTGCTGAGACAATGTATTAGAAATGTTTCTGATATTAACCAAAATCTCTTTTTGAAGTTTTGAGAAATCTTCTGTTAACTTTTGTTTATCAGTGATAAACTTTTTCAATTTATCATTGATAAATAAATTGTAATTGGATTGTACATCTTTTAAAATATCCTTAAAGTCTATATCACTAATTGTCCCTTGTCGCCTGATAGATTCGGAAAAAATATTTCTAAAAATTATCAACTTTTCATAATAAGTTTTATCGTCATCAAAAATAAAATCAAATAATTTATTTAGTGTAACAAATAGATCTATATTTTCTTTTTCAATACTATTCAATTTTAAAATAGCATTTTTTTCAAAACTTATAATATATTCACTACTAGAAATTTTTCTTTCCGATACTATACATAGAAAACCATCAAGTGTCGCACTTTTAAATTCATCAAAATTTCGTTCTGAAATTATTTTAGGAAGAGCACAAAGCAAATTATGATTAAATTCCGTTCTTGAAATTAATATATCAGGTATATATATTTTTTCTTCACAAAGTGAAAAGACGGGCGAATCTATATCACTATTTTCTTCTGGAATCCAGATTTTTATCTTTGTAGTCCTGTTTTTGAGGCTTTCGAATGTTGTACTTTTTAAAAACTTTTTTTCAAATGTATAAAAGTCATTACTATTTCTAAAATATAATGACTGGCCCTCTAAAGGAAATTGGTTTTGTTTAATTGTTACTACAACAGTATTGATTTCCTTAGTTTCTTTGCATGATTCCAACTGGTAATTATTACAAGTTATATCCAGTTCATTTATTTTATAACTATTGATCTTTTCCTTAAAACTATCTAACTCTTTCTCTACAATTTTGAACTCTAAAATATAAATAAAATTTTTTTCTTTAGAATCAATATTAATACGTCCGACAACATCATCGAAAGCGTCAACATATTTAATAAGTTCTTTAATCAATGTAATCACCTCTCAATCAGAGTAATTACTTCTTTGTTAATTTTTAAAACATAGAAATCGTCGTCATCATCCCAATAAACATCTTTGCGACTCTCTAGACTTTTTAGAATGCTAATTTTAATTTGTTGTTCATCGCCTTGGGATACATATGTTGCTTTAGGTGGTCGATATAACTTTGCTACGAAACTAGCTACAACAGTATTATTTTTACTTTTCGCTAATTTGTAAGCTTCAGTTGATAATCTTTCTATATCTGTTTCTCTATTTTCTATACCAAAGTCTAAGACATCACTAACCTCTTGAATCAGCCCTTCAAATGATGTATCTCTTCTCTGAGATAAAAAACTTGTTAACTTCTCTTTTACAATTCCAGGATTTGCTTCAGACTTTATGTATGGTTTAACAACTGTATCAATTGCTTGTATTGCCATTCGAGCAGCTGAATCCTCATCATCTATGACGTTATCACTATCTAAAAATATTTTGAAAAAATACCCCGATATATTGTCATCCGTTCTATCCAATACTCTTGAGTGGATATTTGTTCTTTCTGAATTTGGCTCCTCTCTATTTTCTTTAAACTGAATTGTTTTATCTTTAAAAATTACGGTAGCCTTTTGAAGTCTTGATTTCTTATCTGGCAGAATCTTATCTAATGTAGTTAATGTATTTTCATCAGTTACTTGAATAGCGGTTCCTGTCTCCATCTTAACCAGAAACAGGATTTCTTTATTGTCAATTTCAGTTGTAAGTACAACTAAATAAAAATCATTTTGAAATCTACGTCCTATTGATTCTTGAAATTTACTTGCAATATCTTCTGAATTTCTATCGAATTTTTCTTCACTTTCAAATATCTCTGATACATTTGTTACTATCTGTGAAGAAGGTCTTTTGAATCTAAAATTTTTTGCATATTTATCATCAATACATTTGTTTATTCTAGATTCTAAATCTTCTACAATTTTGCTAAACTCTGCAGAAGAATCATCAAAAATTATACCCGATAAATAACTTGATTCTCCATATTGATCTTTCGAAAAATGGAATAATCTTAATCTTTTTTCCATCTCATTACCTCCTGAATTTTATACTTTCACCTGTCCATTCATCAGCATTGGTAAGAGCCAATCGCGGAGTTGGGTGAGTTCTTGGTTTTGTTGAATATTATTATTTGTTTTTTTACTAAAGTTTAGTATGATTTTGGAGTATTCTTCTTGTAAATTCATTGGAGGAATAGCAATAGAATACCAGCCCATACCATCAATATTTAAATGTAAAACATTGGTTCCTGATGCCCATTTTTTTATATAATTATGATAATGTTCAGTGCGTAATGTAGAATATAAATAATATTTATTAATATAATCAACTTTAGAATCTATTTTAGCTAAATCCATCGAGAACAAATATTTTTGTTCATCAAAAGGGACTATAATTGGAGAACCTACTATATCAGCATTTCTGGTCAAATCAGTACATGCAATTAGTAAATCTCCTCCAGATACAATTTTTTCTTTTGAATATTCTCCATTAAAAAATTTTAGACCCGATGACTTATAATTTCTACTTATACCAATAGACGCTAAGTTAATCATAGGAATTCCAATATTATCTTTTATATTCTCAGTTTTATAAGAAATCCCCCGTGATACTGAGAGTTTATCTTTCAACTTCTCCACTCCCCACCCCTCTGGGATTTCGCGTTTGAGTTCTGGGTGATAGACCATCTTTCCGCCTGATGATTTGTAGGGTTTGCCATTCTGGTCTGGGAAATCAAACTGCACAAACCAGTAGTCATAGAGGGTCTTAGCCATGTCTTCCAATTCTTGGTTGATTTGGTTGTTTAAAAGAATCTTTTTATCAATTGAAGATAGTACTTCAACTATCTTATCCTGATAATCTTTTTCAGGGATCTTGATTCTCATTTTTGATAAATAGTCAATATTTATATTATCTTGGATACTTCCGCTAGCAGATTTTTGGATTTCTTTCTTAATATATTCAAAGAAATAGTACACAAATAATTCACTACTTTTTTCAGGATTTGCATTAAATCCCACAATACTATCAGGAAAACACATTGGATAAGATAAAATTGCTGTTTCAGCAATATTGGCCGCTATAGTAATACAGAGTGTACCAGCCGGCCATAACTTACTTTGTTTTAGTCCAAAATCATTGTAATACGAATCATTCTTAGTTATATAGAGATTAGCAGCTTTAACATCGCCTGTTTGTACCAAGGGATATGTGCCACCTTCAAATAGTTTTATATCATTCCTAGGTCTATGTTTCGATTTACCTCTGCTAAATGTCCCTAGTTCAGATAAACTTGTTATTTCCCAAGTAACTTCACTCATACTTCAACCCCTTCATCTGCTCTTCAATCTCCTGCTCCAATGCATATGATTGCTGGAAGAGGTCTGAGAGTTTGTCTTGAAATGCGGTCATCTTGGCTTCAAACTCTTCTGCTGTGATATCCACGTAGTCAATCTTGATGTCAAAGTATTGGCCTGCGCTAAGAGAGTAGTTTTTCTCCTTGATTTCCTCATAAGAGATAGTGACAGAAAAGTCCTCAACGTCTTCTTTCTTGATAAAGGTCTCGACAATCTTCTGCTCTTCCTCAGGAGACAACACAATCTTTTGATTCTTGCCTTCCTTGACCTTGGTTCCGAGGTTTGAGGCATCGATGAGGACGACATCGCCCTTGTTTTTCTTATCAATAAAGAGGATGGAAACGTTGGTACCTGTCGTCGCAAAGATATTGGACGGCATGGAAACGACACCAGCCAGCATTTGATGATCCACCAAGTGTTGGCGGATAGCCTTGTCAATCCCTGACTGGGCAGTGATAAAGCCTGTCGGCAAGACAACGGCTGCTTGACCGTCTGGTTTCAGGGAGTAGATGATATGCTGGACAAAGAGCTCATAGATCGCCATCTTGTCCTTAGACTTAGCTGGAACCTTGGGCACTCCTGCAAAGAAACGCTTACTGGCTTCTGGCAAACTTTCCACTCGGTCACGCCACTCTGAAAAGTCCAGCTTGAAAGGAGGGTTCGACACGATATAGTCCATCTTCTCAGGATGGCGATTAGCGATAATGGTATTTCCCTGTACGATATTGTGAATAGAGTGTTGAAGTCCATTCAAGATCAGATTAAGACGAAGAAGATTAGATGATTTTTGCGAGATATCCTGACTATAGACAGTCGCCCTATCCACACCGATACGACTAGCCAGGTTCATCAGCAAGGTTCCAGAACCAGCTGATGGGTCATAGATTCTCACGTTTGATGGTTGGTCATTCCCCACCAGGATATCCGCGATAATCTTAGCCACAAAGTGAGGCGTGTAGTACTCGGCATACTTGCCACCACCGTCTTTGTTGTAGTCCTTGATCATGTACTCAAAGAGAGTAGAGAAAAAGTCGAAGCCTTGTGAAAAAATGGTCTCATCAAACTTGACGCGTGCAAGGAGATTGATGATAGCTTTTGCCACTTCGTTACGCTTACTGCTATCTGATATTGTGTCGGTAATCAAGCGTTCATCAAATAGACGAATAGCTGTGTCGCCGTCTGTGTGAACGGAGAAGATATCATTATTGTCAATAGCGATCTGGTTGAGGGTATTTTCAAAAGTTTCGTAAAAAGTCGGCTCATTTTGCTGACGGTGAAGACTTTCAATTAACTGGTCTGGCTTGAGCCAAGCCGTACTTGTACCGATATCCTCCAAGAGCCAGTCATAGTCATCTTCACTCAAAGTCAATAAGTGCTCATAAGTATTAACTTCGTCTAGGCACTTTGCCTGATATAAAAACTTATCATTTAAAAATTTGTAGAGGAAGGACTGGGTGAGGAGTTTGTACTCACCCGCTTCTCCTCCTAGTCCTGCATGAGTAAAGACTGCTTTCAAATCATCTACCAAGTCTTGGACTTGGACTTTATATGTTTCATTCATTAGTGTTGGTATTCCTCTTCATATCCTTCAAATAGCGACTCGACGATATAATTAAAATCCTGTCTTGTCAAACTACTTGCAGATTGGTTGGTTTTCATTTCAATCCGAGCTTCTTCGCGAATCATTTTCTTGAGAAAGTCCTCGTTATCGAGCACTCCTTGATTTTGACCGATTTTACGGTCTAGTCTGATTTTCGATTCCTTGATAACATGGTAAATAGCAGGAAAATCACTGACCATAGTCGAATTGGTTACGTGTTTATAGGAACGAGCTGCCATTTCATCTCCGTCAAAATTCATCGTCAAACGTCTCATATGAGTATGATAATCTTCCACTGACTTAAAGAGGTCTTCGTACTCTTTTTGAATTTCTTTGATGTTTTCCATAGTGTAGCCTTCTTGCCCATGAATCAGGTGTTTTTTCATGATACGTTGGAATTCTTCGTAGAGAAAAACCCACTCAGGATCTTTCTCATCACGCTGTTTTATGATGCCTCCAGCAACTCGACGCTTCAAATCTTCTAGGTCATTGGCTGCTAGACGGAGTTCTTCCTCCGCAATCTTGACAAAACTAAAACTGGTCTCAGACATAGCAAGATTTAAAAGGGTGCGACTAGAAAAATCATCTGGCTTATCTATTAGGGACAAGGTCAGCAAACGTCTTGAGATGACATTGAGCAGAGTTGCAATCTGAGCAATATCAATCTGCTTAATCAAATGGTCATAACCAAGTAAGCGGGCAATATTATAGTACTGCTTAACCGATTCTAAGGCTTTTCGTAGTTCATTTAGTTGCTTTCTATCTTTGATATCATCAATTGATTGAGAAAAGAACTCTAGATTAGAGGTTGGATAGTCCATGAGGATGCGCTCTGTCTTGCCTAGTTTCTGAGAAATTTCCTCAGCTGGCACAAAGAGCGAACCAAACACATCCTCTCCATTTTCCCCAGTCAGGGTCGTATCATACTCTTGATTGAGTTCTTCCAGATAAGCACGATTGGTTTTGTCAAACTCCTTAGAAATATCTGCAAAATCAACTACATAACCAAAGAGATAGTCCTTGTAAGGACGATTCACACGAGTCAAAGTCTGGAGAAGGTTATGAGCCTTAATCTTGCGTCCTAGATAGAGACGCTTGAGGCGAGGCGCATCAAAACCTGTCAGGAGCATGGAATAGACGATAATGAGGTCAATTTTGCCTTCTTTATAGGCATCCACCTTTTCCTTTTTCTCTTCCTTGTCTCCCTCATCATGGAGGATGAGAGCAGAGGTCAAGTTGGTTGTTCCAGCCTTTCGTCGTTCTTCTAACTGCTTTTCAAGCTCACGCGCCTGCTTGGACGAATCACAGACAATCATGCCACCAATAGTCTGGTCATCAAAAACCAGATCACGCGCACGATTAAAGTCCTTCAGAATAAAATCAAGCATAGGTTCCACATAGTGCGGATGAGCAAAGATATCTTCTTTTGACAGTTCTCCACGTTGGATTTCTTCATTGATGGCTCTGAGATTATCTTTATAGGACGTCTCGATATCTTCTCGCATCAAACGCAAGGTAAAACCATCATCTATAGACTGGTTGTAGTAGTATTTATGGATATAGTCCCCAAAAATATCACGTGTAGTCGCATGACTCTCCTTTGTCTTGCCATCTTTCTTGTAAGTAATTAAAGGAGTTCCTGTCAGAGCAATCTTGATTGCATTGGTATCTGCTTGGTATAGATTTGGCAGATAGGAACCTCGTTCGTTATAAGAGCGATGGGCTTCATCGATAAAGTAGATGTTTTGACGATTGAGATCATAGCCAGAGCGGTCGGTCAGGTCTGAATCATCTTTGAACTTCTGGATATTAACAACGGCGACATCATAACCATCTTGTTTTTGATTGAGTTCTCGAGAATTGTTGATGCGCTTAATTTTTAGACCTCTTTTGGTAAATTCCTTAAAGGCTTGGTCGGCCAAATCCAAACGATCAACGACAAAGTAAAACTGCGGAACAATCCCCTGTTTTGAAAAATAATTGGTCAGATAGCGGATATTGAAGAAAGCCAGTGCAGTCTTACCTGAGCCCTGTGTATGCCAGATAACACCTTTTTTGACACCTTTTGTGATGGTTTCTTCGATAGCTCTTATCGCAAAGTATTGCGGATAACGCATGACATGCTTCTGCAATTGTATCTGACCTTCCTTACTTTCTTCTTCTACATAGGCCAGCCCAAAACGAAGCATGAAAAGCAGGCGTTCTTTTTGATACAAAGAAGATAGGAAAGTATTGCAGGGAGTGTCGGGCTGTAAGTTTGTTGTAAATTCTGGTTGAGATTTGAGAGCAAAACGCTTCACATCCTCAAGAACGAAATCAATTTGTTCCTCTCTTAAAGGTTCAATTGAATTCAGAAAATCTACTTCTCTTTCTTCCTTGAAAGCATTAAACTTGGTTTTTGAATAGGCATTTGAACCATAGTAAGAACCCTGTTTTTGTTGACCTTGGCCACTGATATAAGGCAAATTATCAGATAGAGCTATCAACTGGGTAATATTGTTAAAACGACGGAACTTACGATTTTCAAAACGGTATCTGGTTCTGTCCTGTTCGGATTGAATTCCTGTCTTTCCATCTCGGATAGCATTGGGTTGTTTAACTTCGATATAAGAAAGAGGAAGTCCATTGATAAACACAACTATATCCGGACGAAATTCATCTTGTCCATTTTGACAAGTGACTTCAAGCGCCAGATGGAAGGTATTGGCTTCAGGATTTTCCCAATCGATATAAACAGCACCTTCTTGTCCCTGTAGCCTTTTAAAGAAGGAACGCCCTAAATCATTTTGATCCAGTTCCAGCTTGATATTGGCCAATTCTCTCTCAAAATCTTCATCTGTTAAGTAGTTATTAAATGTTAAAAATTGCTCTTTAAAAACAGATACAAGAATATTGGTATCTGGGTCTCTTTCTGCAATTTCCTTCCCATTGCGAGGAAGATAGGTATAGCCCATACGCATGAGATGCAGAGCTGCTGGGATTTGTACTCTTGTTAATTCAGAAAAATCTTTTCGTCTTGCCATCGCAAACCTTCCTTACGTTTCATTTGAACTATTCATATCCTGAAATTTCCAAATTTTATACTAGGTCTATTATAGCATGTTTAGGCTCAAAATCCATCACTCTTCCCATTGTAAAAGCAATCTTCCCCCTTTCTCCTCCAAAATATGGTATAGTAGAACTATACTATCTATGAGGAGTTTACATGTCACAGGATAAACAAATGAAAGCTGTTTCTCCCCTTCTGCAGCAAGTTATCAATATCTCATCGATTGTCGGTGGGGTTGGGAGTTTGATTTTCTGTATTTGGGCTTATCAGGCTGGGATTTTACAGTCTAAGGAAACCCTCTCTGCTTTTATCCAGCAGGCAGGTATCTGGGGTCCACCTCTCTTTATTTTTTTACAGATTTTACAAACGGTCGTCCCTATCATTCCTGGGGCCTTGACCTCGGTGGCTGGGGTCTTTATCTATGGACACATCATCGGGACTATCTACAACTATATCGGCATCGTGATTGGCTGTGCCATTATCTTTTATCTGGTGCGCCTCTACGGAGCTGCCTTTGTCCAGTCTGTCGTCAGCAAGCGTACCTATGATAAGTACATCGGCTGGCTGGATAAGGGCAATCGTTTTGATCGTTTCTTTATCTTTATGATGATTTGGCCCATTAGTCCAGCTGACTTTCTCTGTATGCTGGCTGCCCTGACCAAGATGAGCTTCAAGCGCTATATGACCATCATCATTCTAACCAAACCCTTTACCCTCGTAGTTTATACCTATGGTCTGACCTATATTATTGACTTTTTCTGGCAAATGCTTTGACACATAAAAAATCCGTTTGGTTTCCCAAGCGGATTTTGTGCTTTATTTTGAAACTTCTTTTGCAAGAACAAAGTTCCCAAGTGTAGCAGAACCATTTCCTGCGACTGCTGGAGTGACGATGTACTCACGCACATCTGGCACTGGTAGGTAACCATTGAGAAGAGATGTAAATTTCTCACGGACACGGTCCAGCATGTGTTGTTGAGCCATAACTCCACCACCAAAGACAATCACGTCTGGGCGGAAAGTCACTGTCGCATTAACTGCAGCTTGAGCGATATAGTAGGCTTGAACATCCCAAACAGGGTTGTTGAGTTCAATATTTTCCCCACGTACACCTGTACGAGCTTCCAAACTTGGACCAGCTGCATAGCCTTCCAGACATCCCTTATGGAAAGGACAAACACCCTTAAACTCTTTTTCAATATCCATTGGGTGTCTAGCCACATAGTAGTGCCCCATTTCAGGGTGACCCACACCACCGATAAACTCACCACGTTGGATGACACCTGCACCGATACCTGTACCGATTGTGTAGTAAACCAAGTTTTCGATACGACCGCCAGCATTGTTACGAGCAACCACTTCACCATAGGCAGAGCTGTTTACGTCTGTAGTGAAGTACATTGGCACGTTGAGGGCACGACGAAGGGCACCAAGCAAGTCCACATTTGCCCAGTTTGGTTTTGGAGTCGTTGTGATAAAGCCATAAGTTTTTGAGTTTTTATCAATATCAATCGGACCAAATGAACCAACTGCAAGACCAGCAAGATTATCGAATTTTGAGAAGAACTCGATGGTTTTATCGATTGTTTCGATTGGAGTTGTTGTTGGAAATTGTGTTTTTTCTACAACGTTAAAGTTTTCATCACCGACAGCACAAACAAACTTTGTACCGCCCGCTTCCAAGCTTCCATATAATTTTGTCATGATAAACCTCTTGTTTTTATTTTCTTTATTATAGCATATTTCGAAAGTCTAAATTTCTCTATTTTTTAGATTTTCCTCTGTAAATCTTACCATTCAAGCAAAAACGAACAAACATGTCATTTGTTCGTTTTCACATTAGAGAGGATTGATTAGATTTTCACTTCGATCACAGCATCCCCCTTCGCAACTGAACCTGTTGCGACTGGAGCTACTGAAGCGTAGTCAGCTGTATTTGTAACGATAACCATTGTTGTATCATCAAGACCAGCTGCAGCGATTTTGTTTGAATCAAATGTTCCAAGAACATCTCCTGCTTTCACCTTGTCACCTTGAGTAACTTTTGCTTCAAAACCGTCACCGTTCATTGTTACAGTGTCGATACCAACGTGGATCAAAACTTCAGCACCATCAGTTGTTTTCAAACCAAAAGCGTGTCCTGTTGGAAAGGCGATTGAAACTTCAGCATCAGCTGGTGCATAAACGACGCCTTGACTTGGTTTCACAGCGATACCTTGTCCCATAGCTCCACTTGAGAAGACTGGGTCATTGACATCAGCAAGAGCAACAACATCACCAACGATAGGAGTTATAAGTGTTTCATTTTGAAGAGATGCTGGAATGTTACCAGTTGTTTCTTCTTGGACCAAACGTTCTGTCGCTACTTCAGTAGCAACTTCTTCTTCGTCCTCGTATCCAAACATGTAAGTAAGGGCAAAACCAAGGGCAAATGATACAGCTACCATAAGAAGGTATTGTGGAAGTTGTCCGTTACCAACATAAAGCATTGTACCAGGGATGATAGTGATACCATTACCAGTACCAGCAAGTCCAAGGATAGAAGCCAATCCACCACCGATTGCACCAGCAATCAATGAAAGGAAGAATGGTTTACGGAAGCGCAAGTTCACCCCGAAGATAGCAGGCTCTGTAATACCTAGGAAGGCAGAAAGAGCAGCTGGAAAAGCAAGTGTTTTCAGTTTTGGATTTTTAGTTTTAACACCAACCGCAACAGTCGCAGCACCTTGAGCTGTCATAGCAGCTGTGATGATAGCGTTGAATGGGTTAGCATGATCAGCAGCAAGCAATTGAACTTCAAGCAAGTTGAAGATGTGGTGCACACCTGACACGACGATCAATTGGTGAACCCCACCAATCAAGAAACCACCAAGACCAAATGGCAAGCTAAGAATCGCTTTTGTAGCGATAAGGATGTAGTTTTCAACAATGTGGAAGACTGGTCCAATGACAAAGAGTCCAAGGATAGACATAACCAAAAGTGTCACGAATGGCGTTACCAAGAGGTCAATCACATCTGGAACAACCTTGCGGACAGCTTTTTCAAATTTAGCTCCGACAACCCCGATGATGAAGGCTGGAAGAACAGAACCTTGCAAACCAACAACAGGAATGAAACCAAAGAAGTTCATAGCAGTTACTTCACCACCTTGAGCGACTGCCCAAGCGTTTGGAAGTGAGCCAGAGACAAGCATCATACCAAGAACGATACCAACGGCAGGATTTCCACCAAATACACGGAAGGTTGACCACACAACCAAACCTGGCAAGATGATGAAGGCTGTATCTGTCAAGATTTGTGTGTAAGTTGCAAAGTCTCCTGGAAGTGGCATTTCAAGAGCGTTGAAAAGACCACGCACACCCATGAAGAGACCTGTTGCTACGATAACTGGGATGATTGGAACGAAAACGTCACCGAAAGTACGGATAGCACGTTGGAACCAGTTCCCTTGTTTGGCAGCTTCTGCTTTCATATCATCTTTAGATGATGTTGGCAAACCAAGTGCAACAACTTCATCGTACATTTTGTTAACTGTACCTGTACCAAAGATGATTTGGTATTGACCTGAGTTAAAGAAAGCACCTTGAACTTTTTCCAAGTTCTCAATCACTTCTTTATTGATTTTTCCTTCATCTTTGACCATGACACGAAGACGAGTCGCACAGTGGGCAACACTGTTGACATTTTCACGTCCGCCCAAGGCATCGATGACTTTTTTTGCAATTTCCTGATTGTTCATTTGCAAAAATCTCCTTATATAAAATTTTGTTCTTGTTTGAAAGCGATTTTATCCGCCCTTACGACTATTATTTTATCATGTTTCAAAAATATGTCAAGCGTTTTGCAGAAAAATATTCTATCCACTTAGTGGACACGCTTTAGATTGATTGTTTTTGACTATTTTATCAGGTATTCCTTGAAAAAATAAGTTTAAAATCTTAGTTAAAAAGGTTTTTATTTCATTATCTTTCATATTTCCGTGAAAATTTGATTGATTTCCTGAATTTATTTCGTGATAAACGTTTGACAGTTTTTTCTCTTTTTTAACATAAAAGGCTTGCATTTTTTATCGAAAACGGTTACTATTAAAAGTGATAAGATTTTTGGAGGAATGAATGAATGGAATGGACAACTGAGCGTCGTTACAGACTTTATCAAGATTGGACGCAAGAAGAAATTCAACATATAAAGGAAAATATGGCACAATCTCCATGGCATACTCATTACCATGTTGAGCCAAAAACAGGACTTCTCAACGATCCAAATGGCTTTTCCTACTTTGATGGGAAGTGGGTTATTTTTTATCAAAACTTTCCTTTCGGTGCAGCCCACGGTTTGAAATCTTGGGTTCAATTGGAAAGCGAGGACTTGGTTCACTTTAGAGAAACTGGAGTCAAAGTTTTGCCTGATACTCCATTAGATAGCCACGGTGCCTACTCTGGTTCTGCCATGCAGTTTGGCGATAGCTTGTTCCTATTCTATACAGGAAATGTCCGCGATGAAAACTGGATCCGTCATCCTTACCAGATTGGAGCTTTGATGGATAAGGATGGCAAAATTACAAAGATTGACAAGATCTTAATTGACCAGCCAGCAGACTCTACTGACCACTTCCGTGACCCGCAAATTTTTAACTTTAAAGGTCAATATTATGCTATCGTCGGTGGACAGGACTTGGAGAAAAAAGGCTTCGTCCGTCTCTACAAGGCTGTTGACAACGACTACACAAACTGGCAAGCTGTTGGCGACCTTGACTTTGCTAACGACCGTACTGCCTACATGATGGAATGTCCAAATCTGGTCTTTGTAGGGGAACAACCTGTCCTTCTCTACTGCCCACAAGGATTGGATAAGAAAGTTCTAGACTACGACAATATCTATCCAAATATGTATAAAATCGGGGCTTCCTTTGACCCTGAAAATGCTAAAATGGTAGATGTGTCTCAACTTCAAAACATGGATTATGGTTTCGAAGCCTATGCAACTCAAGCCTTCAACGCTCCTGATGGACGTGCTCTAGCAGTTAGCTGGCTTGGTTTGCCAGATGTTTCTTACCCATCTGACCGTTTTGACCACCAAGGAACCTTCTCTTTGGTCAAGGAACTCACTATCAAAGACGGCAAACTCTACCAATACCCAGTCGCAGCTATCAAGGACATTCGTGCTTCTGAAGAACCTTTCTCAAACCGTGCCCAAACCAAGAACACTTACGAACTTGAACTCAACTTGGAAGCCAATAGCCAGAGCGAGATTGTCTTACTTGCTGATAAAGAAGGCAAGGGACTTTCCATCAACTTTGACCTTGTAAATGGTCAAGTGACAGTGGATCGTAGCCAGGCTGGTGAACAGTATTCTCAAGAATTTGGAACAACTCGCTCTTGCCCTATCGATAATCAGGCTACTACTGCTACAATCTTCATCGATAACTCTGTCTTTGAAATTTTCATCAATAAAGGAGAAAAAGTATTTTCTGGTCGTGTCTTCCCACATGCAGACCAAAATGGTATCCTGATCAAATCTGGAAACCCAACTGGAAGATACTATGAATTAGATTATGGTCGCAAAACTAACTGATGTCGCAAAACTCGCAGGTGTCAGCCCTACTACCGTTTCTCGGGTTATCAATAAAAAAGGCTATCTCTCTGAGAAAACCATTCAAAAGGTAAATGAAGCCATGCGGGAATTGGGTTATAAACCCAACAACCTAGCTCGTAGTCTGCAAGGAAAATCAGCTAAGTTAATCGGTTTGATTTTCCCAAATATTTCCAATGTTTTCTATGCAGAACTGATTGATAAACTGGAACACCAACTCTTCAAAAATGGTTACAAGACCATCATCTGCAACAGTGAGCACGATTCTGAGAAGGAACGCGAGTACATCGAAATGCTCGAAGCTAATCAGGTGGACGGCATCATTTCTGGCAGTCACAACTTGGGAATAGAAGACTACAATCGTGTGACAGCACCGATTATTTCCTTTGACCGCAATCTGTCTCCAGACATCCCTGTCGTCTCCTCTGACAACTATGCTGGTGGGGTTCTTGCAGCCCAGACCTTGGTTAAGACAGGCGCCCAGTCTATCATCATGATTACAGGGAATGACAATTCTAACTCGCCAACTGGACTGCGCCACGCTGGTTTTGCATCTGTACTCCCAAAAGCTCCTATTATCAATGTTTCCAGTGACTTTTCTCCTGTTAGAAAGGAAATGGAAATCAAAAATATCTTGACCCGTCAAAAACCAGATGCCATTTTTGCTTCAGATGACTTAACAGCTATTCTGGTTATTAAAATCGCTCAAGAACTGGGCATCTCTGTCCCAGAAGAGCTCAAGGTCATCGGCTATGATGGGACCTACTTTATCGAGAATTACTATCCTCAACTGGCTACTATTAAGCAACCTTTGGAAGAGATTGCCTGCCTCACTGTTGACCTCCTATTGCAGAAGATCGAAGGCAAGGAAGTCTCGACAACTGGTTACTTTTTACCAGTTACTCTATTACCTGGAAAAAGTATTTAATACTCAATGAAAATCAAAGAGCAAACTAGGAAGCTAGCCGCAGGCTGTACTTGAGTACGGTAAGGCGAAGCTGACGTGGTTTGAATTTGATTTTCGAAGAGTATAAGCACAAGAAAACTCAGACTGCCTTCGTCTGAGTTTTTTATAATCTTAAATTTTCGAGATAGCGCTGGGCTGTCTCTAGGTTAAAGGTTTTATCTGCGATAAGTTGCTCGACTAGGGGAGCAACTTCAGATTCACTAGCACCTGCGAGGAGTGCTAAGGATTTGACCTGCAATTTCATGTGGCCCTGCTGGATTCCCGTACTCACCAAGGCTTTGAGGGCAGCAAAGTTTTGGGAAAGCCCCATCGAAACGATAATCTGGGCTAATTCTTTGGCAGAAGGATTTCCCAGCAATTCATGACTGAGTGCTACACGAGGGTTGAGACCAATAGAGCCACCCTTGGTCGCTACAGGCATGGGCAGAGTCATCTCACCGACCAATTCTTCTCTTTCAAGGTCCAGTGTCCAGCGACTAAGACCTTGGTAGCGTCCATCTCGACTGGCAAAAGCATGGGCCCCTGCCTCAATGGCACGCCAGTCATTACCAGTGGCAATCAAAATGGCATCTATACCATTAAAAATCCCTTTATTATGAGTAGCCGCTCGATAAGGATCAACCTGGGCAAACTGGCTGGCCAAAGCCATTTTCTCTGCTATTTCTCGTCCTTGATCATTTTGGCGGCTCAAGTATCGAAAGGCGATACGACAGCTTGCAGTCACCAGAGAATCGGTCGCGTAATTAGACAGGATTCCCATGAGACTCTGTCCCTGACTGAGTTCTTCTAAGACTGGTTTCAATGCTTCCAGCATGGTGTTGAGCATATTGGCTCCCATAGCTTCTTGGGTATCGACATGGAGATAAACAACGAGAAAGTCTGTTTCGCCTTTAATCTCTTCTACATGTAGATCACGCGCTCCACCCCCGCGTTTAACAATCGAAGGATAAGCTTGATTAGCAAGTTCCAAGAGTTCTGCTTTCTTGCTGGCAATCTTCTCTTGCGCTAGCTCTGGATCATCAACTTGATAAAGAGCTACCTGCCCAATCATCTGGCGCTCATGTACTTGAGCAGTAAAACCGCCTGCTCGCTTGATGATTTTGCTGGCATAGCTGGCTGCAGCAACCACTGAGGGTTCCTCAGTGACATAAGGAACTGTATAGTCCTGCCCATTCACCAAAAGTTCTGGAATGATAGAATAAGGCAGAGAAAAAGTTCCTACCACATTCTCACTCAGCTGGTCAGCAACAGCCAAGCTGACTTGTTCATCCTGCTCCAGACTCCTTTGCTTCTCAGGACTAAGGAGCGCCTGAGCTCGCAACAACTCAAGACGCTCTCGGTATGATTTTTTAGAAAATCCATTCCAACTTATCTTCATTATTTTTCAACCTTGCTATAACGGCGTTGGTGGTCCACAATTTCAACCAAGGCAAAATCTTGATTTTCATAGCCAGCAAACTGGGCAGAGTTTGTTTCATCCAAGTCTACTTCCTCAAAGAAGACCTTTTCGTATTCTGCGACAGACAGGGCAATTCGTTGGTTGAGCTTGTTCAAACGTTCTTTATCTAGATAAGCTTCATATCCTTCAACCAATTCACCACTGAAGAACTCTGCCACAGCACCACTTCCATAACTGTAGAGGGCAATTTTATCCCCAGCCTTCAAGCTATCTGTATTTTCCAAGAGAGACAAGAGTCCAAGGAAGAGGGAACCTGTATAGATATTCCCCACCTTTTGACTGTAGAGAATAGACTGGTCAAAATGCTTTTGCAAGAGGTCTTTTTTCTCTTGAGGCAAGTTCTTATCCATGATTTTTTTCAAGCCTTTTAAGGCTAATTTAGGATAAGGCAAGTGGAAGCACACAGCCGCAAAATCATCTAAGGTAAGCTGGTAGCGTTTTTGGTATTCAAGCCAAGTCGTTTTCAAACTATCCAAATATTGTTGGGTAGAATAGACACCATTTACATAAGGGGTTGTTGAGTAATTTGGACGCCAGAAATCCATGATGTCACGGGTTTGAGCTACATTGTCATTATTAAAGGCCATAATGCGTGGATTTTGTGTAATCAACATAGCCACACTTCCAGCACCCTGAGTTGGTTCTCCTGGAGTTTCAATACCGTATTTGGCAATATCACTGGCAATGACCAAGACCTTGGACTCTGGAGAATTTTCCACATGCAATTTGGCATAATGAAGGGCCGCTGTCGCTCCATAGCAGGCTTCTTTAATCTCGAAACTACGAGCAAAGGGCTGGATCCCCAACAATCCATGCACAAAGACGGCAGCAGCCTTACTCTGGTCAATTCCTGACTCGGTAGCCACGATGACCATATCAATTTCTGCTCTTTCTTGCTCAGTTAAAATAGAGTCACTAGCACTGGCCGCCAAGGTCACGATATCCTCAGTTAGGGGCGCAATACTCAATTCCTCAAGTAAGAGTCCTTTACTTAATTTTTCAGGGTCAATTCCCCTCGCTTCTGCTAAGTCTTGTAATTTCAAGATATATTGACTGGTCGCAAAACCAATCTTATCAATACCGATTGTCATATTTACCTCTGTTTTATCATTCATTGTAAAAAATCGTTCTATACTATTTTATCACAAATAGCAATAAAAGAGAGAAAAAAGGCTTGATTCACCAAAGCAAGTCCCTTATTAGTCTAACCATTATGCTGTTTTCGTAAGTAGGAATAAAGTCTGAGAATCACTGTTCCACTAGCCATTCCAATGGAAATAACCAAAGCCAGCATAACAACCAAGGTTGCACTAGCAATGGCATGACTGTAATCTCCCGTCACAAAAAAGGCAGTTGTTCGATAAGAAAGATAACCCGGAACCAGAGGTGCCAAGATGGCCAAGATAAAGACCACAGCAGGTGTCTTATAAAGAATACTTAAAATCTGGCTGACACAAGAACCGATAATGGCTGCAATAAAAGTAGCCACAATAACATTGGTCGGTTCCTTGAGCAAGAGATAGATTAGCCAGACAGCCATGCCCAAAATCCCTCCAGGTAAGAGCATAGAACGTTGAACATTGAGTACGATTAAAAAAGTGATAATAGCAAGAAGACTTGCTACTGCTTGTAATAAAAAGGTTGTTAGTGTCATATTAGTTCATCAATACCAAGGCGACAGAAGTTCCTGCCCCTAAAGCAAGGGTAATGAGCAGGGATTCAAACATCTTACTCATACCAGAGTTTATATGGTTAGTCATAATATCACGAACCGCATTAGTCAAGGCAATCCCTGGTACAAAAGGCATGACCGCACCAGCTATAATCAAATCTGCCGTTGAAGGAAAACCTGTGTAGCGAGCCCAAAACTGGGCAATCATCCCAAATACAAAAGCTCCAGCAAAGGCTGTCACAAAGGGAATTCGGATAAACTTCTCCACATAGAGGGAAAAGGCAAAACCAAATAAGGTCGCTACTCCTGCCCCAAGTGCGTCGTAGATGTTTCCACTAAACATAACTGAAAAGAAAGGGGCACTAAAGGTCGCAGCCAAAGTTACCTGCAACTTAGTATAGGGAAGGGGTTGAGCTTGCAAAGCCGTCAATTGCTTAAAGGCTGTTTCTAAATCAAGCTTTCCACCTACTAACTGACGAGAAATCTGGTTCACATCGCAGACTTTTTCAATGTTATAAGAAGAGGAAGTCACGCGCTTCATACGCGAAATATTGGTATTTTCAATAGAGAAAAAGATTGCGGCAGGCATGGCAAGAACATTGCAATCCACAATCCCCTGCGAATGTGCAATCCGAATCATGGTATCTTCTACACGATGAATCTCTGAACCACTTTTGAGAAGAATGGTTCCTGCTAGCATAATCACATCAATGACGGCATTTAATTCTCTTGATTCTTCCATGCTTTCCTCCTTTTATCAACTTCCTCTATTCTATCACAAATCTGGAGTCAAAAAAAATCTTTGCCATGAAATCATGACAAAGATTCGTTTAATCACGTGAATTTTCGTGGTTTCCTTCACTACTTGACTGAGTAGTAGGTGCATTCCCTCGTTGATTTCCTTGTTGGTTCCCCTGACTTGGTGTTGTAGTAGAACCTTGGTTTCCACGTTGGACTGGTGCTGATGATGACGTTGACGGCGGTGTTTTTTGCTTGTAAATTGAAATCTTGACACGCGTCTTCGTCAAATCAACCTTTTCACCTGCTTTTGGACTCTGTTCAACGACTGTACCTTCAGCAGTTCCAGCGGGAGCTGTCGACACTTCTACAACTTCAATATTGGCTTCTTTAATACCGACAATTTGAACGAGATTGTTTTTAGTAAATTCAAGACTAGATCCTGTATAACTTGGCATAACAACGCTGGTTACTTTCTTAGCAACGGTTAAGGTAATCGTTGATGCCTTGCTCAAATCATAGGTTGTTCCGGCAGCTGGACTTTGTCTAAGAACAGTTCCTGCTTCACTCTCACTTGATTCTTCTTCCTCAATTTTGATGAGATTTTCAGGAACCTTCTTCTGCTTGAGTTCTGCGATAACATCTGTCGATTTACGGCCGATATAGTTACTCAATTGGAAAGATTGCTTGCCTGACGAGACAACCAAATTGATTTTCGAACCTTCTTTTCGAGTCGTTCCAGCGTCAGGATCTGTACGGATAATCCGCCCTTCTTCCACCTTTTCACTAGCCTCTGTTTTCTCTTCACCGATCTCAAAATTGGCTTTCTTGAGAGTTTCCTTGGCCTCCGCAACTGTCTGACCTGCAACATCTGGAATGGCAATGGTTGCAGGAGTTCTGGATAAGATCCAAATCAGAGAAGCTGCCACCAATACAATGCTGGCCAACAAAATCATATAGCGAACTCTGAATTTCCGTTTCTTAACAGGCTTGGTTGCGTAATTGTCTTCGGAAACCTGCTGACTCGGCTTCGCAGTCTGTGGCTTCGGACTTTGTGTTTGCACCTTAGGAATTGAGGTCAAGGTGCTCTGAGATACTTTTGGTAGAGTCTTGGTGTCCGCCTTAGTCGCATCGTCAAAGACCAGCTTTGATTCATTACGACGATTATAAGACAAACTACTAGACAAGTCCACATACATTTCAGCGACTGATTTGTAGCGATCTGTCAGTTTCTTAGCAGTCGCCTTGATAACAACATTTTCCAAAGCCTGAGGCACAGATGGATTTTCAGCTATAACCGATGGCAATGGTTTCTGGAAATGCTGAAGGGCAATGGTCACCGCGCTATCCCCGTCATAAGGAATGTGGCCTGTCAGCATCTCATAGAAAATAATCCCCATGGCATAGATATCACTCTGTACAGTCGCCTTAGAACCACGCGCCTGCTCTGGTGACAAGTAATGAACTGACCCCAGCATGGAGTTGGTCTGAGTTAGACTCGTCTCAGCAAAGGCTACTGCAATCCCAAAGTCTGTAACCTTGGCAGTCCCATCTGGTGTCAAAAGGATATTTTGAGGTTTCAAGTCCCTATGGACAATTCCTCTGGTATGGGCCAAACGCATGGCTAGGAGGATTTGCCCCATAATACGGACGGCTTCTTCATTAGAGAGAGGATGGTGTTCCTTAATATAGCGTTTGAGGTCTAGCCCAGCAACATACTCCATTGCAAGATACTGTTGACCGTCTTCCTCACCAATATCTGTTATCCGAACGATATGAGGATGGTCTAGATCTGCCATAGCTCTCGCTTCACGCTGAAAACGAGCTACAGCTATCGGATCCGTCTGGTAGTTGGTCCTCAGGACCTTCACTGCCACTTCTTCTCCGTCTAGAATTAAATCCTTGGCCAAATAGACATCTGCCATGCCTCCTCGGCCAATCTGTTTCACAATCCGATAGCGTCCGGCAAAAATCTTGCCGATTTGGATCATTCTGCATCCTCCTCGTTCATAGAAACAAGGGCAACCGTAATGTTGTCTAAACCTCCTGCATTGTTAGCAAAACGCACAAGCGTCGCTGTTTTATCTGCCAAAGGAATATCACTGGTTACAATATCACAAATCTCACTACCTGAAATCATATTTGTCAAGCCGTCACTATTAAGTAGGAGATAGTCTCCCAGCTCAAGGGTAATCATTCCAAAATCAGGCTGAATTTCATCTTTTTGACCGATAGACTGGGTAATAATATTTTTCTGTGGATGGCTAGCTGCTTCTTCTGGCGTCAATTGACCTGCCTTAAGCAATTCATTGACCAAGGAATGATCGCTCGTTAACTGGTGGTACTCTTCCCCACGAATCAAACCGATACGAGAATCTCCAATATGGGCATAGATAGCCTGATTGCCAATAATAGCAACAGCCTCAAGAGTTGTTCCCATTCCTTTATAGGCATCATCTTGTCCAAGTTGATGAATCTTTTGATTTTCAATTTCTAGGTAATTGGCGAACCATTCACGCACTTCATTGACTGTATCGATCTGGGTATCAACCCAAGCTATACCTAGGTCTGTTACCGCCATTTCACTAGCGATATTCCCTGCACGATGACCTCCCATCCCATCAGCTAAAATAATCATGGTACGTCCAGCTCTATTGACATAGTGGTTGACATAGTCTTGGTTATTTGTTCGTTTCTGACCAACATCTGTTAATAATGAAATTTCCATGTGTCAGTTCCTTCCTAATCCGATATCTTGCGAAATTGACTGATGAAGAATCCATCACTTCCATACAATTCAGGTGTAATGAGAATACAGCCGTCTTTCATGATATCCTTACATTCATGTTCTAGTTTTACCTGCTCGAACTCAGGATGACTTTCTAAAAACGCCTCAACGACTTGAAAATTCTCCTCTGAAACAATGGTACAGGTACTATAAGTTATTATACCACCTTTGCCTAGTGTTTGACAAACACTACCTAATATTTCTAGCTGAATTTCCTGCAAGGACGCGAAATCTGCCGTTTCTTTATTGTATTTAATGTCTGGTTTACGGCGCAGAAGACCGATTCCTGAACAGGGAGCATCCACCAAAATCTTATCAAATGAATCCTGACCAAAAAACTCATGCACCTTTCTGGCATCCAATTTTTGCCTTTGAACCCGATCTGCAACTCCCAGACGTTGAGCATTTTCTTGGATTAAGTCCAACTTGTGAGCGTACAAGTCCAGAGCAGTAACCTGACCTGTCGTGAGATAAGAGGCTATATGGGCTGTTTTCCCACCCGGAGCCGCACAGGCATCTAGAACCTGCTCATCACCTTGTAAATCAAGCGTCGGAGCAACAAGCTGACTGGACTCGTCTTGGATAGTAATGGCTCCCACCGCAAACAAATCATGGCCTGCAAAGTGCCCCTGCTCCTTGACCAGACCAGAAACAGACAAAGGTGAGGCATTAGCCTCCAACAAGACTTGGATTTCCTCTTTTCGACTTAAATCAGTCACTCGGATACTGGCCTTGTTTCGCACCAAAAGGCTTTCAAAAATAGCTTGTGCTCGCTCCTCTCCGTATTCTTCCTTGAGCTTGGCAACTAGCCAAACCGGGAGAGAATAGGCAATGGAATCACGCTTGTTTTTTCGCTTGATGCTGGCAATATTTGGCCAGCCTTCACGCAAGATACGGCGAAGGACGGCGTTGACCAATTTTTCACT
Source organism: uncultured Streptococcus sp. (assembly GCA_963518235.1). Lineage (GTDB taxonomy): Bacteria > Bacillota > Bacilli > Lactobacillales > Streptococcaceae > Streptococcus. The sequence continues at coordinate 57,691 of CAUQIP010000001.1, forward strand.
GCCCTTTTTACGGACTTTGGCCAATTCTACTGCTTCATTGACCACAGCATGGTCTGGAATCTTGTCCAAATAGCGGAGCTGGTAAGCACTCATGAGGAGAAGGACGTAGAGCCAGCTATCTAACTGGTCTCTGTCTTCGATAAAGTGGGACAAATACCATTCTAGAGTCAGTTTACGGGCTACCGTTCCATAGACTAGCTCGGTCACTAAACCCTTGTCTGCTGCCAAAAGTTGACTTCCCTTGAGATGCTTATTTAAGGCGATATTTGAGTATGCTTGATTGATAAAGACATCCTCTAATACTGCTAGAGCTAGACTTCTAGCCGTTTCTACTTTAGTCACCAAATCGTTCTCCTACCGTCAATGTCCGTCCAACTCCGTTGAGGAAGGAAGCAATGTCCATCTTAGGTTTACCAGCCGGCTGCACTTGTTTGAGGGATAGAGCCCCTTCTGCCGTTGCGACAATTAATTCTTTCTTACCGATAGAGAGAATCTCACCTGGATTTCCCTGACCATCTACTGGTAGGGCTTCATAAATCTTAAAGCGGTCTCCCTTAAGGAAAGTATGGGCAACAGGCCAGGGGTTCATCCCACGGATTTGGTTGAAAAGTTGACGATTGTTTTTATTCCAATCTAACTTTTCTTCCTCTGGCTTGATATTTGGCGAGAAAGTAACTTGACTTGGATCCTGCGGTTCAGGTTTGATGTCACCGGCAATATAGGCAGGCAAAGTGTCCAAAAGCAAATCACGACCAACAAGAGCTAATTTCTTAAACAAGGTGCCGACATTGTCCTCATCTGTGATCGGAATACTGCGACGAGAAATCATATCCCCTGCATCCATTTCCTTAACCATTTCCATAATGGTCACACCAGCTTCCTCATCCCCTTGAATCAAGGCATAATGGATAGGCGCACCACCACGATGTTTAGGAAGAAGAGAGGCATGAACGTTGACAGCAAAATCCATGCTATCAAGGAGTTTACTTGGGAGAAACTGCCCAAAAGCAGCAGTCACAATTCCATCTGCTCCTAGCTTCATAATAGCTTCCATCTCTGGACTTCCAGATAATTTTTCAGGTTGGTAGATTGGAAGACCCGCTTCCTTGGCAGCCTGCTTGACTGGGGTCTCTTGGATAACTTTTTTACGACCAACAGCACGGTCTGGCTGGGTCACAACGGCTAGAATTTCGTAACGGTCATCTGTCAAAAGTCCTTTTAAGACTGTTGCTGAAAAGTCGGGGGTCCCCATAAAGATTAGTTTTGTCATATCTTCTCCTTCTTATAAAAATTGCTGTGGCTCATGGTCAATGCTGAGACGGAGCTCACTATTTTCCCGTTCTTGAGTCAAGGCCAAGACCTGGTTGAGGGTCGACCCCAGCTCATCTTCTAAACGATATTTAATTAAAATCTGATAATGATAAAGGTTGTGGGTGCGGGCAATAGGTTTGGGTGTTGGCCCAAGAATGTTACTAGTCTCTGACAAGCCTGACCGCAAAATGTTCATAACTTCATAGGCACGTTTGACCACCTCTTCTTCCTTCTTATGAGAAAGGGTAATCCCAATGGTGAAATAGTAAGGTGGATAACCAAGTTGTCGTCTAATTCCCATTTCATAAGCGTAAAAGCCTTCGTAGTCCTGGTCTTTTGCAAATCGAATAGCGTAGTGCTGAGGATTGTAAGACTGAATCAAGACCTGCCCAGCTTTTTCAGCTCGACCTGCACGACCTGCCACCTGAGTCAAGAGCTGGAAGGTTCTCTCAGAAGAACGGAAGTCAGGCAAATTCAAAGCCGTATCCGCATTGAGCACTCCGACCAAAGTCACATTGGGAAAATCCAATCCCTTGGCAATCATCTGAGTACCTAGTAAAATATCTGCTTCCCCTCGTCCAAACTGGTCAAGTAAAGCTTGGTGACTACCTTTCTTACGAGTCGTATCCACATCCATGCGCAGAATGCGAGCCTGGGGAAAGAGTTCTGCCAGCTCGTCATAAGCCTTCTGAGTTCCTGTCCCATAGTAACGAATACTGCGACTCTTACAGTTAGGACAGACCTGAGGAATATCCTTCGAAAAGCCACAATAATGGCAGTTCATGGTCTTGGTATCCATGTGCAGGGTCAGAGAAATATCGCAGTTGGGACAAGTATCCACAGTTCCACACTCCCGACACATAACAAAGCTAGAATAGCCACGACGGTTGAGCATGAGAACCACCTGCTCTTTTTTAGCCAGACGGTCCTGAATAGCTTCTAGCAAAGGAGGCGTAAAGTTTGACGTCTCATTTTGTCCGATATAGTCTCGAAAATCAATCACTTGAACCTCAGGAATGGTAGCTAAAGGATTAGCACGTTGGGTCAGACGTAAGTGTTGATAGACACCTTTGCCAGCGCGAGCACGGCTTTCTAAGCTCGGCGTTGCAGACCCAAGCACCAGAGCCGCTTGATTATACTGGGCCCGTAAAATGGCCACCTCTCTGGCATGGTAACGGGGATTGCTGTCCTGCTTATAAGTCGCTTCATGCTCCTCATCGATTATCATGACACCCAGATTTTTCAGCGGAGCAAAGATGGCCGATCTGGCGCCCACAACAACTTGGGCATCGCCACGTTCTACCTTGCGCCATTCATCATACTTTTCACCATTGGACAGGCCTGAGTGAAGAATAGCAACCTTGTCCCCAAAACGAGCGATAAAACGCTCCGTCATCTGAGGAGTCAAAGAAATCTCAGGTACCAGCAAAATAGCTGTCTTGCCCTTATCCAAGGCCCCTTGGATAATCTGCAAGTAAACCTCCGTCTTCCCACTTCCTGTAATCCCTTGAAGGAGGAGGGGAGGCTGATGACTGCCAATCGCACTGACAACCGCATCACGCGCCTGTCTTTGCTCTGGATTCAACTCCAAAGGCTGACTTGCTTCAATCCCTTCAAAATAAGCAGCCGAGCGTTGAACTTCCTTTTGGACTATGGACACAGCACCTTGTTCCACAAAGAAGTTGACTTGCTCCCGCGAGTAGGACTCTAACAAACTAGCCAAGGAAGCACTCTCAGGATGAGACAGCAAATAGTCTCTCAATTCCAATTTTTTCTTAGCACGCGTAGAGATCTCTACACTTTCTAATTGAGCAAGATTTACCTCATACCAGGACTGGGTCTTGACCTTCTTTTGGTCAATCGCCTGATATTCCAGACCAAGCAGGCCTTTTCTAGTCAAACGCATCATTTCAGCTTGCTTACCTAAATCCAGAGAAGAAAAGGCAAGTGAATCTTCTGAACCAAATAGACGCTCTCGGTCTTCCTGACTCAGACCTTCCAGAGGATAGAGAATCTTGTCATAGCTGGAATTCAGAAATCCCGGTAACATGGCCTTTAGGATGGAGATTTTGTAGGAGAAGACAGACTTGCGGAGCTCCTCAGCCAGCCAGAGTTGTTCTTGCGTGAGTACAGGAGAAAAATCCAGTACCTCGGCAATATCTTTTAAATCTTGCTCAATCTCTTCTTCATCCAATTGGGACTCCAAACCAAGAACAATCCCTTGAATCAAGCGATTGCCCTTACCAAAAGGCACATGAACCCGCATCCCAACTTCCAGCATTCCCTCAAATTCCTTAGGAATCCTGTAACTATAGGGCTGATCTGTCTGCATCAAGGGCATATCTACTATAATCTTAGCTATAGCCATCTTCTCACCTCCTCCTTATCAGTACATTCTTGCAATAGAAAAAATAAGATTGAGTCCCCCCAACCTTAAATTTTTTCACCATCTTCTTTTTCTTTAGCGATTTGCTCTTTGATTTTCTTTTCTTCTTCTTCTTTGCGGCGTTTTTCTTCTTCGATACGGCGACGCACTGCTTCACGTTTTCCTTCTGGATCTGGGTGAATTGTAACGTTTCCTGATTCGATTTCTTCTAAAGCGCGAAGAGTTGATTTTTCAGACTTGAAACCTTGAGTTGCTGGCGCACCTGCTTCCAATTCGTGGGCACGTTTTGCTTCCAAGATTACGAGTGAATATTTTGATGGAACCTTGTCGAGCAAGGTATCAATAGAGGGTTTTAACATCATTTGCTTGTACCTATTTTCTAAATTTTATCGGGTAGTTGGAGATTTTGGTAACATCTCCTGATAGTGACCAATGACACGATCCACACGGAAGTGTTCTGCTTCGATAACACGTTTGACACGCTCAGCAGCTAGGGGCACCTGATCGTTGACAATCGCATAATCATACTCACGCATGAGGGCAATTTCTTCCTTGGCTTTTTCGATTCGTTGGGCAATCACTTCTGCACTGTCTGTTCCACGACCTACCAAACGATCTTGCAATTCATCCAAATCTGGTGGTGTCAGGAAGATAAAGACAGCATCTGGAACCTTTTTCTTAACCTGAAGAGCACCCTGAACTTCAATTTCAAGGAAAACATCAATTCCCTTGTCCAAGGTTTCATTGACATAGGTCAGAGGAGTTCCATAGTAGTTGCCGACATATTCTGCGTATTCCAACATCTGTCCTTGACGAATCAGCTCTTCAAACTCTTCCCGAGTACGGAAGAAATAATCAACACCGTCCACTTCTCCAGGACGTTGTGCGCGTGTCGTCATCGATACAGAGTATTGAAATTGATTTTCAGAACTCTCAAAAATCTCTCTTCTAACCGTTCCTTTTCCAACCCCTGAAGGACCAGAAAATACGATTAGTAAGCCTCGGTCTGCCATTGTGTCTCCTTTAGTCAGTCTGTGAAATAACATTTCTCTAGAATAATGGCAAAAGCCAGATTATCCTTTACAGTCTTTCTATCTAGTGTAACAAAAAAGCAGTAATTTTTCAACTGCTCTTTCTTATTTATTTAGCATAATCTACTGCACGAAGCTCGCGAATCACGGTTACCTTGATATTTCCTGGGTAATCGAGATTGTTTTCAATTTTCTCACGAACTTTATGAGCCAAGATTGTGACTTTGTCGTCCTTGATTTGTCCTGGATTGACCATGATACGGATTTCACGTCCTGCTTGAAGGGCAAAGCTAGTTTGCACTCCCTCAAAACCGTTAGCAATTTCTTCCAAATCATGAAGACGCTTGATGTAGCTTTCAAGAGACTCACTACGAGCACCTGGACGAGCTGCGCTCAAGGCATCTGCTGCTGCGACGATTACTGCAATGACACTTTCGGCTTCAACATCACCGTGGTGACTAGCAATCGTATTGACCACAACTGGGTGTTCCTTGTACTTACGAGCCAATTCCATACCGATTTCAACGTGGCTCCCTTCAACCTCACGGTCAATAGCTTTCCCGATATCGTGAAGGAATCCAGCACGACGGGCAAGAGCCGCATTTTCACCAAGCTCACTAGCCATAATACCAGCCAACTTAGCAACCTCAATCGAATGACGCAAGACATTTTGTCCATAAGAGGTACGGAACTGCAAACGTCCCATAATCTTCATCAAGTCTGGATGAAGGTTTGGCGCACCAATCTCATAGGCTGCTGCCTCACCGTATTCACGGATCTTATTGTCAATCTCTTGACGGTTTTTCTCAACCAACTCTTCGATACGAGCTGGGTGGATACGACCATCCTTGAGCAACATTTCCATAGTCATACGGGCAATCTCGCGACGAATCGGATCAAAACCTGACAAGGTCACCACTTCTGGCGTATCGTCGATAATGACATCGACCCCTGTCAAACTTTCAAAGGTACGAATGTTACGACCTTCACGACCAATAATGCGTCCCTTCATAGTATCATCTGGCAGATGAACTGTTGAGTTTGTTGACTCCGCCACATACTCACCAGCGATACGTTGCATAGCTTGAACCAGGATGTCCTTGGCCATTTTGTCAGAACGTTCCTTGACCTCTTGCTCAGCTTCGCGAATACGGCTGGCAATCTCCTTGGTCAAGTTTTCCTCTGTCTGTGCCAAGATAATATCTCGTGCTTCTGCCTGAGACAGAGCACCAATACGTTCTAGTTCAGCTTCTTTTTGTCTTTCGACTTCCTCTAATTGCTCTTCACGTTCATCAAGGTTTTTTGCTCTATCAGAAATACTTTGTTCTTTTTGTTCAAGTGTTTGTTCTTTACTCGTCAAATTATCGTCTTTACGGTCAAGGCTGGTAGCTCGCTCCGTCAAACGACTTTCGATTTGTTTGAGTTCTTGACGTTCTGATTTAAATTCAGCGTCCACTTCTTCACGGTATTTTCTGGCTTCTTCTTTGGCCTCCAATAGTGCTTCTTTTTTAAGAGACTTGCTTTCACGTTTAGCTTCATTAACAAGTAAATCCGCTTCACGCTCAGCTTGTCCACGTAAATTAGTTGCTTCTTGTTCAGCATTTAAAAGCATCAACTCTGCAGCTTCCTGAGATGATTTCATCTTAGCTGAGATGCTGACATATCCAATGACTAAACCAATGATGACGGCAAAAACAGCAATCGCAAGCGACATGATTTCCATGTTTTTACCTCATTTTATTGTTATTCCGAATGACATACATTCTTTTACATTCTACCATAAAAAAGTGATTTTCACAAACCTAAAATAGAATATGTTTTGAGGAAATTAGTGTGAATTTTAGAATTACACTTCTTCGGATCCCTTCAAACTTTTGAACACATCATCAATAAATATATCTGCTAATCTCTTCTTGAAAGAATCATTATTTAATAGAGCACCAAATAAATCTTGACTCTGAGAGTATCCTTCTATAAGAGCATTGTCAATCTCTTCTTCAAAAGCAAAACCAAAGTCTTCTCTAGAGTTGACACGGGCAGATTGCTTTAGTCTTGGATTCTTTTTCATCAGTTCACGAATGGATACCGCTCCACTTAGACCGACTTGGGGATCAATATCCAAATCCAACTGTTCGTTAATTTCATCTAAGATTTCAGATAAACGCTTCTCCTGGTCAGTCGTAACACCTCCAGTACTTGGCTTGGTAAGTATTAACTCTGGATGATATTCCAATTCAGAAACTGACCTGAAAGAACCTGTTTGCTTATGTTTCATATAGTCCACTACGATCTTATCTGCAATTGTAAAATCATCTCCTCCAATGCGAACATCAATCATCTTGACAAGACTTTGCAGATAATTATAACGTTCGTGTAGAACTTCATTTTGATAAGCAGTTGCCTGAATCAAGAAAGTATACATTCTAAGAAAACCTCGAATAACCTTTCGAATAGAAAGTTGTTCTTTCTCATCAAACCGTCTAACTCTATCATAACCTTGATTTAACAGAGAAACCATCTTTTGCTTTTCTCTGCTGTTTCTCTTTTCTTGGTATAAGAATTGATTAAATTCATGAACAACATCACTGTCCAAGATACCATACTCATCAATTTTCCGATCCAAGGTCAAGACATCACTAGGTGTGACTGTATCTGCTAAAATAGTCTCACGGTAGTAGGGAGAAAAAGCTGAGCGAATATCGTCATAAGTATTTTTAAAATCAAGGATAAAGGTCTTCTTGTTGTAGCCTCTATAGATACGATTCAAACGAGACAATGTTTGCACCGCAGCAACACTTCGCAACTTTTTATCTACATACATAGCAACCAGTTTTGGTTGATCAAACCCTGTCTGATACTTATTTGCCACAATCAGGATTTGGTAGTCTTCCGTATCAAAATGATCTTTCAAATAATCTTCCTTGACCTGATTCATTTGCGACTCAGTATATTCACTACCTTGATAATCAACCTTGCCAGAAAAGGCAATCAGGGTTCCAATACTGGTGATGCTGTGGTCTTTGAAGTACTTTTGAAAGGCTAATTGATACTTAACTGCTGCCTCACGACCCGAGGTCACAATCATAGCCTTACCTTGACCACCCAATTCAGCCATAATATCATGACTGATAAAGTGATCCATGATAATTTCAACCTTTTGATTGATATTTTCATCAGATAATTCTACAAACTTTGCAATCTTACGCTTGGCAAGAGTCGTTTTTAGCTCAGGATCTTCTTCGACTGCTTTATTGAGCTTGTAATAGGTCTTATAAGTCGTATAGTTATCTAAAACATCTAGAATAAAACCTTCCTCAATAGCTTGCTTCATACTATAAACATCAAAAGGAGCTTTAGAACCATCTGCTTGTGTTGTACCAAATAGCTGTAAAGTTGTCGCCTTGGGAGTTGCAGTGAAGGCAATGATTGAGACATTGTCCTGCTTACCTGTCCGAGCAATCTCCTGCTCGATAGCGTCCGCAACACTTACTTCTTGAATCTCATCGATAGTTCCATCTTCTGTATCTGTTTCTGTCAAGACTTGACTAACCGAACTCATATAGGATCCTGTCGTTGAACTGTGAGCTTCATCAATCAGGATGGCAAATTTCTTTTTCGCAGTGTTCCCTACAGACATCCAGTTAGATTGGTTGATTTGGGCAAACTTATGAATCGTCGTAGCTATGATTTTTGTATTTCCTGCAATCGCATCCGCTAAGTCACTGGAGGTTTCTTTGTCGCCCATTACCTTGACCACTCCAGGCTTGTGGGAAATTTCCTTGACTGCTTCTTGCAATTGACGGTCAACTACGATACGGTCTGTTACGATTAATACAGTATCTACGATGTTTTGATTCTGATCATCATGGAGCGATACTAAACTATGAGCCAACCATGCTATGGTATTGGTTTTACCAGAACCAGCCGAATGCTGAATCAGATAATTACTGTCAGTATGGTTGACTTTCATGTCCTCTAGGAGACGGCTAACTGCTCTTCGCTGATGGTATCTCGGGAAAATCAGGGTCTTCTTTTTATGCTTATCCATCTCAAAAAAGATAAAACTCTCTATTAACTGGAGAATACTATCCTTGGCCAAGACATCAAGCCACAAGTAGTCTGTATCGACACCATCAGGGTTGTGAGGGTTGCCACTTCCCATCTCAATACCTTCCCCTTTCCCCACATTAAAAGGTAGAAAATAGGTTTCTTGTCCTCTCAATTGCGTCGTCATATAGACTTCTAGGGTATCCACTGCAAAGGAAGCCAAGACTCCCTGTTCAAAACGGAAAAGACGATTCTTAGGATTGCGCCCCTTGAGCTGCTTGATGGCATCCTGAACAGACTGACCACTGGGATTAAACTTAAGTTCTATAGCAAATAGTGCTAATCCATTGATAAAGATAACAAGGTCAATGCGGTCGCTCTCCTCGTAAACTACTTCTTCCATAACAGATAGACAATTGGCTTGGTATTGCTGAACAGCCTTTTCATTAAAACTAGTCGCAGGTTTACGATAAAGAAGACGAAGTTGTTTATTTTCAATAAAGATTCCCTCTTTTAAGGCGAATAAAAAGCCACCCTTGACGATTTCTTTATTAATCAGATTGACGATTGTCTCCTTGCTAAGCTTTTTAAGGAGATAGTCCATGGTCTCCTCCTGGGTCTCCATCAGAAAATCCCACAGGAGTTCCACATCCATGGCTAATCTAGGATCGTAGCAAGTAGCGTCCCGCTGGCTATAACCATTTTTTTCTTTTAAGTCTTTGATAATCCACTGCTGGAAATCATAGCGCTCCTTCAAGCCCAAATTTGCCATAGTTTCTCACTTTCTTGATTTTAAAATTATATTATTCGATACATTCCAATCAAATTTCTATCAGTCAAATAAGGTCATTTGACCAGAAATTTCTTTATTCTTAGATTTTATACGGTGTTCAAATTCGACGACATGTTCATCATCTACAGCATAATTAGTAACTTCCAGAACTTCCCATGCACACTGCTCCTTACCAGCAATACTTTTATCAATCTTTCGTAATTTACATCTTATGAAAAAACCTGTGTTGAACGAGATAACTTTGTTTTGTGATTTTTCTAAAAAGTCCTTGTCTTTGACACTAAAACGTATTTTATCCCCTTCATACTCACCTGTCCACTTTTCTGTTACACCAGCTACTAACACAGGAGATATAATATAAACTTTAGCATCGTAAATAACTGTCTCACTAGTCTGATTATTAGAAATGTAATTATCAAATTCGCCACTACCTATATTACTGGTTACTTTTCCTTCTTGTGTTATCTCGATTTCTGAAATCTCTTTATCAATTTTATTTGCTTTAAAAAAAGCATTTTTGTACTTAGCAAGGCTAGAAAATTCTTCAATGTATATCTTTGCCTGCTCTAGTGTCAGATCTCCCTTATTTATTTTTTCTTGTAAATCAAGTACTAATTTTTCACGATCTAACGTTGTACTTTTAGGTTCTTGAACTTGTTGAAAAAAAGCAGTAAGACTTATTGAAATAATAGACGTAATACCAGCTATAAAAATTTTGTCTAGATTCTTTTTCCATAAAATTTTAAACTCCGATTTAAAACTGCCTTTATCTCTCGCCAATGCTCTAATTTCAATTGAGAGACCAAATTGATTGGTTATTTCATATAAAAAATCAGCTAAATTTTGTTCAGATTTTAATAGTGTCTTAGCATCTAACTCATGTTTTTTAGAATCCTCAAAAATCCATCGAATAGAATAACTATATTCTCCTATTTCTGTATCCATTACACCCTCCTCTTCCCTGTTACATAATCATAAATAAGAGTTTGTCGTTGTTTATTAATATTTTCAATTTGTTGGTTCTTGATTTGAATTAATTTATCAATTTGAACCGTTTTTTCGTCTAAGAAATCAGTGATTTTTTTCTGTTCATAAATAGATGGAAGAGGCACCTCAATTCCATTAAAAATAGCCGCAGTTAGTTGATTAACTGTACTAGTTGTAAAGAATGTTCGATAAAAATTAAAGCTAACATTCATTAAATAAAAAGCAAACTTAGCAAATAAACTTTTATTGGCTCTAAAAACCATCATAAATGCACCAAAAGTAGCTTTTATATCTGTATCAATAATTGCGTTTTTACCAATCAACGCTGGACTACCATTTCTAGCCGTTATAAGAATATCATTTTTTCTAAGTATAATAGATTCTACTACTTTTGTTTTTACATATACATTATTATTAAACTCTAAAATACCGTTCTGAATATTCCCAGATCTAAGAACTAGAATCCCTTCATCCTTATCTACTATATCGCTCGGCGAATATGTCAACCCTTGCTTCACATCACCTAAATACTTAAACTTAATTACTCCCCACCCTTCAGGCACCTGTCCAATCCAGTCGATTCCTGAATCTTTCATTGGGACTGTTTTATCCAATCCTTTTGTGACAGTCTCATAAATCAGGCTAGCACGGTAGTCTTTAAGTTTTTGAATTTGCTCTTCCAATATGGTTTTGACCTTATCTAACTGGGCAGTTTTCTTATCAAGAAAATCAGCAATTTTTTGTTGTTCAACAAGACTTGTTGGAAAAGCAATTCTCATATTTTTTATATATTCCCAACTTGCTCTAGGCATTTTACTACCATAAGTTGAAGTATTAACTTCTTCAATAAAACTATCACTTTGAATAGCATAGTATAAAAAATTCATATCTAATTCTGAAGATTGAAATACAAGAAATTCTGAGCTAGCCGTTGAAGTGAATGTGGCTCGCCAATATTTTCTTAAATATGGTCTTAACTTTCCAAATAAAACATCTCCAATTTCGACTACAATATTTTCACTCTTATCAACTTGTATACCAGTTTTAACAAATTTCCCAGTTTGACTTTCTATATTTTCTAATCCTATATAAGGTACAGAAGAGTCTGTTATTCTTTTTTCACTTCTAGTAGTTACTAAATATCTTATTTTAGACATCTCCCACTCTTCTGGTATCTGTCCGATCCAGTCGATGCCACTCTCTTTCATCCTAGTCATGTTTGAGTTCCTCCAAGAGAGTCTGTAGTTCTGCTTCCAGTTCATAAAACTCTGCCAAGAGCTTTTCTGCACTTTCTGGTGCTTGGTATTGATAGAAATAGCGGGTAAAAGGAATCTCTGCTCCATAGCCTTTTTCCTCATCAAACCAGTAGTGGGCGTCAGGTACATGAGGATAGACCTCACGCGCAAAGTAGGTTTCCACATCCTCTGTCAGCTTAACGATTTCACTGTCCTTGGTTGTCTTATCATAGACAATCCCATCAGCAATCTCATTTGCCTTGTCTTTCTTCTTGGTTCGGATAATCTCTGCTGTCTTGTCCATTTCACTCATAGCTAAGGCTAGCGCATTGATATTAGCAGGCGTAAGATTAAACTCTCCCAGCAAGTCCTTGATGACTTGGGCAAAGTTCTCAAAGTCAGGATAGGTCTTATCAGAACTTCCCTTAGCAAGAGCTGTCAGGATAGCTTCTTGCTTGATCTTACCAGCTACAAAGTCCTGTAATTTTTTCTCATCCTTGGCTGAACGTGGTTCCATCTCTAGCAATTCTTGGTACTTGTATTCATCAAATAGTTTAGCTAGGAAAGGAACGCTTTTCGCTTTCTCAATTGTTTCTTCGCTTATCTGGCCACGACGTTGCAGAGGTTGCATAACTGTAAACTCTCGATAGAGAAACTCTTGATTGTCAAAGATTTTTACATGGTCATTTTCTTGAAAATCATCGTACCAGCGAAGGATCTGACGGATATTATCTTGGGACAACTCACGGCGTTTTTGACCTAGAGATTTACGTAGAGGAATAAACTCCTCCGTCGCATCGATAAACTGAACCTTGTTCTGGCGCTCAGGAGACTTGTTTTTATTATAAATCCAGATATAAATCCCAATTCCTGTGTTATAGAAAAATTGACCTGGAAGGGCGACTATAGCTTCTAGCAAATCATTCTCAAGGATATAACGGCGAATCTGACTTTCTCCCGATGATGTCCCACCTGAAAAGAGGGGAGACCCATTTGAAATGATGGCTGCACGACCATTTTCTTCTAATTTTGCAAGAGCATGAAGATGGAAGAGTAGTTGAGCATCTCCAGTTCCTGGAGTCGCGACAAAACGACCTTGACGACCTTCTGTTTTGTCAAAGAGTTGATGATCTTTCTTAACTGCATCCTCAACCCCATCATCCGCATCCTTACCACCCCAAGCTTGACCGAAGGGAGGGTTAGCGATGACAAAGCTCATCTTAGTATCTGGGAAAGGATCTGGATCTTTTAAGGTATCCACCTTCACGAAATAGTCAGAGTCTTCCTGACGAATTAGCATATCTGCACGACCAATCCCAAAGGTTTCAGGCAAAACTTCCTGACCAAAGAGTCGGACAGTGGCTCCTGTGTTCAACTGACGGATATAGCTTTTAGCTGTAGCCAGCATTCCCCCAGTTCCAGCCGCCATGTCTAGTATTTTCAACTCTTTTTTATCAACAAAAAGTTCTTCGTCTGCCTCAATCAAGAGGAGATTGACCATCAGAGCGATAACTTCACGAGGGGTATAGTGAGACCCCGCTTCCTCATTTTCAGAAAATCGGCGGATGATATCCTCAAACATGTATCCCATACGCATAGAGTCAACTGAACTTGGAGATAAATCAATTTGAGAGAACTTTTTAATAACCGTGAAAAGACGACCACTCTGGGCTAGGGTACGGACTTGCTCTTTAAATTTTAGGTTTTCAATGATGTCCTTGACACGACAAGAATAGCCATCCAGATAGGCTATAAAATTCTCCTCGATTGCATTTGGATCGTTTTGAAGATTTTCCAACGTAAAAGGACTAACATTGTAGTAACGATAACCTGAAAGTTTCTCCAACACTTTCTCAGGTGTATTGGGATTTGCTTTGTATTGTGCTACCACCTGATCCTTGGTTGGCAGCAAAGCAGCTTCTAAACGAGTCAGGACAAACATTGGAATAATAACATCGCGATACTTATCTGCTCGATAAGCTCCTCTAAGGGTGTTAGCGATAGACCAAACCGTATTGACATCATTAGAGATTTGGATATCATTTGCTTGAAATAGTGGTAGTTTTTCTTTGAAATTAGACATTTACTTCCCCTGTTTTTATTATTAACAATTCTCTTCATTATACCACAAAATACGAGTTATAAAGCGTATTCAAGGGTAAAGATCGAAGTTCATATACTGAATTTCTTTACTGAGTTTTTGTCTTTTGTACTAGGGCTTCTGTCATTTTCCAAAAAACTTTATCTTAAACTTACTAATAAAAATTTAAAAAATAAAAAGCCTACCTTTCAGTCAATGTCATTAAGTTAGTGATCTAACTACTTGAATAGGAGGTGTGATTGAGGTCATCAAGGTGATTCTCTATCGCATCTTCTGTTTTTTTACATGACAAATAAAGGTTTTTTCATCCTATTTTTTGAGATTTATGTTACTCTATAGATGAAATCAACTACCGATTGAGCCTTTATCTTTCTTGGATATTTTCGATTGGGTCGAATAATAGATAACTGTTTTTTGAGGTAGTTTTTCAACTGGAGGGAAGAAAGGGAACCGTTTAAAAATAAACGGCAGGCATAAGCCGCATCTGAGAAACACACTTTGTATCTTTGCTTTTTGTGACTACTGTCGATGGCAACTTGCGAGGTTACCCAACGACAAAAGTTAAAATTTGTAAAACGAGCAAAGATTTCTTGGAGAATCCCTTCCTTCTTTTTTGCATGAAAATTGACCAAGCCAACACTGTATTTCAGGTCACGAAAACTAGTCTCTATGCCCCATCTACTGGCGTAGAGATTTTTTAATTCTTGGACTGAATAGTCTGTATTTGTCACTAAAGTTTCGTATTTTCCTCCTTCCACTTCTAAACGCACCATACGAAAAGGAAGCTCATAGAGTGCTACAGGATCCTGTTTTTGACTTGTTTCTGGAAGAAAATCAAAAGTAGAATTGTGCGGAATAAAATGATAGTTATTGGGAAAATCATGATAAAGTTTTTTAAACTGCTTGGTTTGTTTTCGTGATAATGTTAGAGAAAATGTTTGCTCAAAGCACTCTGTATTTGGCAAGTTGAAGGAGGAATACATAGATTGCTTTCCCTCGCGAATGCGGATGACATAAAACCAACCTTTTTCTTGAAAATGAGCCATGAGATTGTAACTTTCATAGCCTCTATCCATGATAACAAGAGCTTTCTCGAAAGGGAGAAGCCTTCATCATCTGAATCAGAGCCAAGCGCTCATGTTGCGCATGTTTGTCTTGAATAGAAACATCTCTATACACTCCAGTCGTCAAGTCGTATAGGGCGTTTATGTGTATGAGATTATAGGATTTAACATCCGTTTGGGTTTGGACAGAGGTTTCTGTATCCATGGGATTTCGAGGAATACAGACATCACTCCCATCAGCAGCGAATATTGGAAAATCAGTATTAAGTGGAATAGGTGCTGTGAATTCTTTAAATAGGGCATAGAAAGCCTCAGGTTTTATCTGATAGCGTCTTTGAACAAAGGCTGAATTTGAAATCGTCAGTTTAGCATCTAGTAATTCTTTTGACAAGGATTTCCCTCCCATTCCCAGAATTGTACGAATCATAGTTTCTAGTGATAAACTTCTTTTACGAGTAAAGGCCTGTTCATCTTGTTTGACGAACACAACTTTTTGACCAATGATACTCTGAATACTCTTATCCAAGTGGGCTTTTATCTGTTTTATCATGGGAAATACCTCCTTAATTATAGTTTATCACATAAAAAAGAAACCCAAATACAGAATTGTATTTGAATTTCTTAACTTAATGACATTGACCTTTCAGTAGACTTAGTAATGATCTTTGAAAGACAAGCAAGCCACGCTATCTCCATCTATCATATAAATCAAGCGATTTTCTGCGTCGATACGACGTGACCAGGCTCCTTGGTAGTCATACTTGAGTGGTTCTGGCTTACCTATTCCTGTAAATGAATCACGTTGAATATCCTTGATTATCTTGTTGATTCTTTTTAGTGTTTTCTTATCCTGAGTTTGCCAGTAGCAATAATCTGCCCACGCATCTTCTGTAAACTTGAGTAGCATTTCTTACTCCTCAATAACATGGACCTGAGTGCTTCCAGCACGAACTTGAGCCATTCCTCGCAAGACCTTGTCAGATAGTTCCTTGTTTTGAGCGATTCTCAGAGTTTCTTGAATACTATTCCACTCGCTCTTTGAAAGGACTACAATGTCCTCGTCTGGATTTTTATTGACCACCGTCAAAGGCTCAAATTCATCATTTACCTTCTTCATGTAGTCTTTTAAATGATTTCGGAATGTTGAGTAAAGAACTGCTTCCATAACCATACCTCGTTTTACCTCTTTTCCACTATTATACACAAAAAGAAAGAAATTGTCAGGAACTTGTACAAGATTTTCTTTTCTATCTATTTATTCGTAAAAAATCTCAAAAAGCCTACCTTTCAGTAGACTTAGTTTGTTTCTATTCTAATCGGTACTCTTCCAAAATTCTGTTCTGCTATACTTGGATTTCCCAGTTGGTAAACCTGGTCTGCCTTTTGAGTCATGGCATCCCACGGTTCTTTACCAATTCGGCTGACTAGATTGACCTGCCCCTTCAAGGATTTGAGGTGTTGTCTGCCTTTTTCGGTAAATCCAAGGACATGAATCCCTTCTGGCAAGTCACTTTCTCTGGCCTGCACCAAGATATAGGTCAAGAGGCGTCTGACACGCGCCTTGGTGTAGCGTTTGGTCGCAACTGCCTCAACCAAGTCTTCCACAGACTGGGCTGTCTTGATGGCATCCTTGATGCGCACTGCCATTTCTTGATTGACCTGATAGATAGTGGTTAGGTATGGATTGGACAAGATTTGATAGCGGAGCATAGGAAAATAGTCATCCCATCTCACCTTACTAGCCTGCTCAAAAAGGGCAACAGAAGGCATAAAGCATTCTAAGAAATCTTGGTCATTCTGGTGCTGACGAAGAGCTGTCGCAGAGGCAAAGTCCACATCCTTGTCCACAGAATGGTAACCTGCCCCCTGACGCTGAATCGGATGGAGTTTGATGTTGCGTCCCGCAACTGCCTTGGCATAAGCAAGAGCAAGAACATGATTGGGCGTATTGCCTGAAAAATCAAGACCTGCAAATTCCTTCCACATGGCCTGAGTTTTCTGAGGATAAGAGAGGGAATCAGGCAGATTTTCCACAAATTTCTCCATCTCAGCACCTTTCTCTGTGTATAAGTCAGCGATTTTTTGATAATCCAGAACTTCCTCCGTCCCAAATGCTAGAGTATCAATGCTCAATCGAGCCAAGATATCCACAGCTCCTTGACCGAAGAAATCCGCAGCCTGAACACTGACTAAAAAGGGCAATTCCACCACCAGATCCGCTCCATTTTCTAGCGCCATCTGGGCCCGTGTCCACTTATCCACAATTGCAGGCTCTCCTCGTTGCATGAAATTCCCTGACATAGCCACGATTTTCAGCCCCTCAGCCTGATCCAGCAGGTATTTGTGTCCATTATGAAAAGGATTAAACTCCGCGATAATACCCGTGATGGTCATAGTAATCTCCTACTTCTGCGCGACAAAAAACCAACGGGTGCTAGTTTCTGTAGGCTCTTTGTCCTCAAAGTCTGCATAGAGTTTGAAAGACTTAAATCCGGCCTGTTCCAGCAAAATATCATAGGTCAAGACCTCATAGGTCCGCTCCTCATGCACTTCATCGTGACGACTAAAGGACCCATCCTCTTCCTTGATAAAGAAAGTCAACTCATGAACGATAGAGTGAGGCGCTGCATCCTCGTAGGTATCCCAGAGCATTGCAAAATCTTCCGCATTTTCATGGTAGGAATAGCCTGAAAAGACCTCATCTGTCTGGTAGGTCGAATGCACATCAAAGATAAAGACCCCGTTTTCGTTGAGGGCATTATACACTTCCTTAAAAACGTCCCCTACTTCCACCTCATCCTGCATGTAGCAGATTGAGTCCGAGTAACACGTGACAAAGTCGTATTGACCTGCCTTAGACAAATCCAGCATATTGCCTTCCATAAAATCAATCTTTTGCTTGGCTGAAGCCGCTCTCTTTTCGGCAATTTTCAACATATCTACGCTCAAGTCCAGTCCAGTCACATCAAAACCAGCCTGAGAGAAGCGCACTGATTGAATTCCTGTTCCACAAGCCAATTCCAAAAGTTTCTTTCTCTCCTTGTTCTTAGGCAAGTGACGCAGAGAAAAATCCGTCCATTTATCATACAAACTATCGTCCATGACCGCATCATAGACCGCCGCAAAGGTTTCATAAGTTGCCATAATTAAGATACAAAGAGCGTTAAAAGCAAGGAGAAAATAGGAAACTTTCTGCTGTATCGTCAGATACAAAGGAAGTTTATCTTTTTCTCGCAGCTTTTAGCTCGTGTTCAGTTTCGAGATGAACAAAACACGACGCCCTCACCTTTCTATCCATTTTCTTCTAACATAAGCAAAGAAACCCAGTTGACTACAACTGAGTTCATCTTCTAAGCAAGAGCTTCTGAAATATCTACAGAATCCGCCTCATGCCATAGTTTTTCTAGGTTATAGTGGGCACGCATTTCTTCTGAGAAGATATGCACTACAACAGCACCGAGGTCCAGTAAGACCCAGCCTCCAGCTGCATCGCCTTCAACATGGCTACCTTTAAAGCCCGATTGGGCTACTTTTTCACGAATATTATCAGCGATAGCGTCCAACTGACGGCTATTCATTGAACTAGTAATAACAAAGTAATCCGTCACGCTAGTCAAATCTTGTACGTCAAGTGCGAGGATATCCTCCGCACGTTTCTCATCAGCCGCTTTCACGACTAGTTCTAGTAATTCTTTTTCGTTCATTTAGTCCTCTTTTTAGAAAATATGTTTGTAGTCTAGGACATCTGCAAAGCGATCCTCCCAAATGTCCTCATAAAATTCATTAATCGTTTCTGCTGGAATGTCATCCCCATCAAAGGTTGTGACAGCACCTTCTGGAATAATCAGCTTATAGCCATATTCAAAGGCAACCTTGACAGAGGTATCCACACAATATTCTGTCTGCATACCACATAAAACTAATTTTTCAATCCCCTGTTTATCCAAGTATTCTTTTAAACCAGTTTCTTTGAAAATACTGTTATACTTCTTCTGAAAGACCTTTTCATTAGGTTTTCGATTTAAAAGTCCAGATATCTGCCAATCTTCTGATGTTTGAGCTTCAAAATCCTCAATATGTTGAACATAGATAATTTCGATATTCTTGCTTCTAGCCTGGTTTTGTAAATAAGAAATTTTTTCCAATAGACTATTTGTCTGAAAACCGGTTTCCACTAAAATATTCTGAACATCAATGATTATAAAAGCCGATTTCATTTAGTCCTCTTTCAAAGAGTGCACAAAGGCGTTATAGGTTTCAAGGGTTTGGGGATAGATGGGAAATCCCTGATGAGCTAGATGCTCCACGGTACGAACTGTTTCGTAGGCCACTGCCTTATTGAGCGATAGCTCAGCAATCTCACGCGCCACATCTACCCCTGGAAAGGCGCGATTATGCTCGATATAGTCTGCGACGTAGATAACCTTATCAAGATCAGCCATCTGACCAGCCCCGACTGTATGGATTTCAATAGCTCGCAGGATTTCAGGGTCTTGCAAATTCAAATCTTCTTGAATCTTGTAGATGCCAACCATACCATGCCAAACATTATTACCCCAGTTTTTAAGGTCAGGGTCTAGCTGATAACGGTCAATCAAGTCTAGAAATTCCTGATCTGACAGCTTTTTAGCATAGTCATGAAGAAGGCCTGCTAGTCCTGCTTTCTCGATATCGACTCCGAATCTCTCTGCTAATTCTATGGCTGCACGCTCCACACCCAAACAATGGGTTAAGCGTTTTTCAGGTAGAAGGTCTGCCATTTTTTCCAACAAAGCCTCGCGAGAGCAGTTGATATAGTCTTGATAGGCCATCAGTAGAGCCCCTCCTTCTCGATATAGTCTAGCACCGGCTGAGGCAGGAGAAAGTTGGGTTTCCGACCTTGAGCAATGAAGTCACGCACCATGCTTGATGAGATATCCATGAGAGGCACATCCACCCAGATAACTGGATAGGAAGTTCCAGCCTTGTAGCGTGGACGCTGAACCCCCACAAACTGAACCATGTCGACCAGTTCATCAATTCGGTACCACTTAGGCAGATAGTCCACCATGTCGGCACCGATGATAAAGTAATAATCCGTGTCTGGATTCTTCTCAGTTAGAAGCTTCATGGTGTCGTAGGTATAGGAAATGCCCTTGCGCTCTAACTCGATTGTTTCAATGGCTAGCCCTTCAATCCCCTTAATCGCCAATTCAAGCATCTTGAGACGATGGTGTTCAGGGATGGTTTCTTTTTTATCTACGTGAGGAGGTTGGTATTCAGGCATGAGCAGAACCTGATCCAGTCCCAACTGTTGCCGTACTTGGTCCGCAACGATCAGATGGGCATTGTGAACAGGGTTAAAATTCCCCCCTAAAATCCCGACTTGTTTGCGTTTTTTCTCCTTGATTTCTGGCTCCAACTCTACCTTGGTAAAGGGAGTCAATAATTCGATTGCCATAGGCTAGTCTCCTTTATTTCTCTGTAAGAACAGTTGTTTGGAGTAGTTTTTTTAGATTTCTTTGACTTTTTTAGAAATCTTGCGATTCTCTTTCTTGCTGGATTGTTTAAACAAAATCAAGATGCGTCCGATTTTTTGGACTGTATCGACGCCGATTTCTTCTTCCAAGATTTCAGCTACTTCGTGGATGTTTTCATCTGTGTTTTGCAAGAGAGTGACTTTAATCAATTCGCGGGCATCAAGAGCCTGACGGACGCTGGTTTTGATTTGGTCGTTGAGTCCATTTTTTCCGATTTGGATGATGGGTTTGAGGGTGTGTGCCTGGCTGTTGAGGAAGGCACGTTGTTTTGATGTTAATGACATAATTTCTTCCTTTTTTTGATAGTTGTTTTAGGTGGTGAGGGACGGTCGGAACTAATTTTTCAAAGATTTCATCTTTGAAAAATGGATTTCCTGACCTCACAATTGAGCCTAGGTCTCAATTGTGCCCCTTGCCAATCTACAGATTGGCAATCACACCACGGCAATAACTATCGATATATGAGCTCACTTTGTTCGCTCAGTGATTTTATTTTAAATAATGGCTTTTCGTGTGACGACGGCGACGCCTTCTGGTGCCCAGACGGCGACTTTGGCAGTGCCTGTTACGCGAATCCAGCCTAGGCCTGAGATAACTAGGTCTGTCTTCTCCTTAATGTTAAATACATGCTGAACTAGTTTTGGAAAATCTTCCTTTTCCTTGCTATTTGGTGGTGTTAAAAGCGTTCCGAGGTGCTTGTCGTAAAATGCACTAGCGCCTTCAAGCTTGGTACGGTGCAATTTGAGTTCATTGTCAAAGAAGGCTGTGAAACCTTGCTTTTCTCCTGCAATGAAGTCAAAGTGTCCGAGTCCACCTAAAAACAGGGTTTGTTCAGGATTGAGCTGATAAGTTTTAGGCTTGATTTCCTTTTTGGGGCTGACATACTTGAGGTTTTTAGCCGTTAAGTAATGAGCCATCTGGTGGCGGTGGATGATCCCCGGCGTATCGTAGATATAAGATCCGTCGTCAAGCGGAATCTCAATCTTGTCCAAGGTTGTCCCTGGGAAGCGCGAAGTCGTGATGACATTCTGGTCACCCGTGATTTCTTGGATAATAGCATTGATGAGAGTTGATTTTCCAACGTTGGTCACACCGACCACATAGACATCGCGGCCCTTACGGTAGTGTTCAATCTTGTCAATGACTTCCTTAATAGCATGTTTGTTTTGGGCTGAAGTTAGGACGACATCCACAGGACGAAGCCCTTCTTCGTGGGCACGCTCCATCAGCCACTGGCTAATCTTGCCTGGTTTAACAGACTTGGGCAAGATATCTTTTTTATTTCCCACCAAGAGGACATCATTGCCCGAGACAAAACGTGGCAAGCCTGGGATAACGGAACCATTAAAATCAAAGATATCAATGACATTGACCACTAAGGCATCACTGTCTCCCACCTCGTGCAAGAGCTTGAGGAAATCATCGTCCGTCAACTGGACATCCGTGATTTCATTGTAGTTGCGGAGACGGAAACAGCGTTGGCAATAGACTTCGCCAGTCTCCAAACCTTTTTCAAGTGCCGACTGGGGGGTAAAACCAAGACCAGCCTTATCTGTCGTCTGAATGGTTGCTCCACAACCAATACAGAGAATTTCTTCCATAGTTAAATTCCTTTTTTATATGTAATCGGTCCGTACTTTTCAGTGATTTTTCGCATGACACGGCGCTCACGAGCTCGGTTAATCTGCGTTTTGATCGAGTCATGTTGGACCAAGGGTTTGACTAAAATCGAGCGAATGCCAGCACGGTGGGCTGCTCGAATATCTGTCATGAGCTGGTCGCCTACCATGACCACTTCACTTTTCTCATAGTGGAATTCCTTCATGGCACGGTCAATTCCCAATGTGAAGGGCTTCAAGGCCCAATAAATGTAATCAATTCCAAACTTCTCAACTGCTCTTTGGACGCGTTTCTTAGTGTTATTTGAGACTACGATGATGCGAATACCAGCATCACGAAGGTCATGCAACCATCGTTTCATCTCTGGAGTCCCGTCAGGGTTATTCCAAGCAATGAGAGTATTATCTAAATCCACCAAAACAGCTTTTATTCCTTGTTTTTGCAGGCTTTCTACTGTCAAATCATAAACTGCTTCCACAGCAAAATCTGGCATGTAATTTTCAATCGCCATTCTGGCTCCTTCTCTTTTATTTTCTAGTAATTTTCTTCAGCCATTGAGATAAGGCTGCCCATAAAATCAAGCTAGCCATTAAGATATAAATCCAAGCATTTGGCTCTTCTGTAAATGGTAGAGGAACATTCATTCCGAAGAAACCTGTAATAACCGCAAGTACTGCTAGTAAGACGGAGATAATAGTCAAAATTGACAAACTATCATTCAAGTTATTGTTTAGGATGTTGTTGTAAGAAGCTGAGAGTTGTTGCAAGACTTGAGAAATCAAGTCTGTCATAGACACCAACTGATGGGCTTCAATCATGGCATCATCAAACTGCTCTCGTTCGACATCATTAAATCTCCGATAAAGAGCATGGCCCTGGATATGTTCCAAGAGGAGTCGATTTTGTTTTGCTGCTGCTGTCAAGTAAACCATACCTGTCTCCAAGTCAGAGAGGGCGAAGAGATTTTTCTTTGTTGTAGTTTGACGTAGCAAGGCACTAATTTCGTCCTTACTTTTATCCATCTCTTCAATGACAGGATAATAAGCGTTACTGATAATCTCTAAACCAGCAAAGAGAAACTTGTAAATAGAAAGCGACTCATGGCTATCCAGATAAGCTGACATCTGATCAATGACATAAGCATTCTTATGGTTGCTGATGGTAATCATTCGTTGTCTTTCGACGATAAAGGTCATCGGAATCGCTTCATAATATTCTTTGTCTTTTTCTAAATCAAGAACATTATAAATAAAGGTTACCGTCTCCGTTTCACGGTTATAATCCATATGAGCTCGTTCATTTCTATCCAGAGCATACTCAATGGTTTCCTTGTCCAATCCATAGATGTCAGAAAGATCTTCCATATTTTTAATCTTATCCACATCAAGGTCTATCCAGGTACAACCATTGCCCAACTGCTTTTCTAAAACCATCTTTTCTCCTTTATTAAACTCTTTCTATTGTACCATAAATCTGCTAAAATTTCAGGCCTGGTCTGTACGAGAGAAATTGCTGACAACGGTAATATTCCGATTGGGAACGAAATGCAGAACCTGGTCTTCTCCTCTGAGTTGCGTTGTTCGAATGCCAACGCTGACAACCTTGCCCGATACAGTAATAGGACCATTTGTCAGAACAACCTCATCTCCCACATCCAGTTGACGTTCAAAAAGGATGAAAAAGCCATTGATGACATCAGACAAAAAACCTTGGGCTCCCATCCCAATAGCCACCCCAGCAATTCCAGCACCTGCCAGCAAACTAGAAACAGGCAAACCTAAAATCGACAAAATGCAGTAGAGCAAAAAGAAATAAAGGGTATAATTAAACACATTTTCTAACAGGCGTGAGATGGTTTTCTGACGTCCAACATCGTGGCGAGACATTTTTAGAGAAGGTTTAACAATTCTCTGCACCATGGTACGGAGCAATTTCTTAGCTATATAAAAGAGTAAAAATAAGAATAAAAGAGAAAGTAGCTTGGTTAAGATATTCTCGATAATCGCTGTAATATCAAGCTTATTGAGATAGGTTTGAATAAATTCTTGCATAGAAAACTCCTTTCATTTATTATACCATACTTTCATAAAGTGTCATTCTCCATAAATATTCAAAAATAATTTCAAAAATAGACAGAAAATTCTTGATTTTAGTTCATATTTATACTATAATCATAAACATTACACAACTAAGGAGGTTATTATGAAAAAACTCATTCATACTTGGAATAAGGCAAGCCTAATCAAACGGATTTTGATTGGTATGCTTATTGGAGGAACCCTAGGACTGACACTTCCTAACATTTCAGGAATTGGCCTGCTGGGAGATCTCTTTGTTGGTGGCCTCAAAGCCATCGCACCGATTCTGGTCTTTGCCCTCGTTGCTAATGCCCTTTCCCAACATCAAAAGGGACAAGATAGCAATATGAAAACCGTTATCTTCCTTTACTTGGTGGGAACCTTTGCGGCTGCCCTTATCGCTGTACTAGCAAGTTTCATCGTACCTGTTGAAATTACCTTAAATAGCGCTAATACCGATATTGCTCCACCAGATGGGATTGGGCAAGTCCTCAGCAACCTCTTGCTCAAACTGGTTGACAATCCAGTCAATGCCCTTGTCACAGCCAACTACATCGGTATCCTATCTTGGGCAGTTGTTTTCGGGATTGCTATGAGAGAAGCCAGCAAAAATAGTAAAGAATTGCTGAAAACCATGGCTGATGTGACTTCTAAAATTGTCGAATGGATCATCAACCTAGCTCCGTTTGGAATCCTTGGCCTTGTCTTTAAAACCATCTCTGATAAGGGAATCGGCAGTCTAGCCAACTATGGAATCTTGCTTGCCCTCTTGGTGACAACCATGTTCTTTGTTGCCTTAGTAATCAATCCACTAATTGCCTTCCTCTTTATGAAGAGAAATCCTTATCCTCTCGTTTGGAAATGTTTGCGTGTCAGCGGTGTGACAGCCTTCTTCACTCGTAGTTCTGCAGCTAACATCCCTGTCAATATGAAACTTTGCCACGACCTTGGACTAGATCCAGATACCTATTCAGTTTCTATCCCACTTGGTTCTACTATCAACATGGCAGGAGCCGCTATTACCATCAACGTTTTAACCCTTGCTGCAGTAAATACTCTTGGAATCCCTGTTGACTTTGCTACAGCCTTTGTCCTCAGTGTAGTAGCAGCTATCTCTGCCTGTGGTGCTTCTGGTATTGCGGGCGGTTCCCTCCTTCTTATCCCAGTTGCTTGTAGCCTTTTTGGTATTTCTAACGATATTGCCATGCAAGTTGTTGGGGTTGGATTTGTGATTGGGGTCATCCAAGACTCATGTGAGACAGCCCTTAACTCTTCTACAGATGTCCTCTTTACTGCCGTTGCCGAATACGCAGCAGCCCGTAAAAAATAACTCATAAAGGCAAGCCTGCTCAGGTCTTGTCTTTTACGCTTTTATTCTAACTTATTAGGAAATCCATATGTCTATTAGCCAACGTACGACCAAGCTCATCTTAGCTACCTGTCTTGCCTGCTTTCTTGCTTATTTTCTCAATCTCTCCTCAGCTGTCTCGGCTGGAATCATCGCTCTCTTGAGCCTATCTGATACGCGTAGAAGTACCTTAAAACTGGCACGCAATCGACTCTTTTCCATGCTCCTAGCTCTGGCTATCGGTGTTCTGGCTTTTCACTTGAGCGGATTTCATATCTGGAGCCTCGGCCTCTATCTTGCCCTATACGTTCCTCTAGCCTACAAGATGGGCTGGGAAATTGGCATCACACCAAGTAGCGTTTTGGTTAGCCATCTCTTGGTACAAGAGTCAACCTCTCCCGACCTTCTAGTCAATGAACTCCTTCTCTTTGCTATCGGTACAGGATTTGCCTTACTGGTCAATCTCTACATGCCTTCACGAGAAGAGGAAATCCAGCACTACCACACAATGGTTGAAGAAAAGTTAAAAGATATTCTCCAGCGCTTCAAATATTATTTATCCAGAGGGGATGGACGCAACCGAGCACAGCTGGTTGAAGAATTGGACACCCTTTTGGAAGAAGCCCTCAGACTGGTCTACTTGGATCACTCTGACCACTTCTTTCACCAAACCGACTACCATATCCACTACTTTGAGATGAGACAGCGGCAAAGTCGCATCCTGCGAAACATGGCCCAGCAAATCAACACCTGTCACCTAGCTGCCAGTGAAAGCCTGATTTTAGCGCAGCTCTTTTCAAAAATTGCAGGTCAACTGAGCCAGACCAATCCTGCTTCTGATTTACTAGATGAAATCGAACGCTACCTAGAAGTCTTCCGCAACCGCAGTCTGCCCAAGACAAGAGAAGAATTTGAAACCCGTGCCACCCTCCTTCAACTCCTACGCGAAGCCAAAACCTTCATCCAAGTGAAAGTTGACTTTTATCAAAAATATGGACAGTAAAAAAGAGAAAACTTCAGACCAATCACAAAATGTGAATATCTGAAGTTTTCTTTTATTTGTAAGTTATTACCATAAAGGCTAATAGTAAAACGAATAAGGCCAAACTCACCAATAAAGTAAGCACCTTTACCAAGGTGTTACTCTGCCAGTAACTTGGTTTACCAATATTACTGGTGGCATCCATGGAAAATAGTTGGTTTTGACGGGGTTGTATGGTTACCAATACAATCAAAGCAAGAGATAGGATAATAGCTAAAACAATTAGTATTTCGATCATAGACTTACCTCAAAATTCCCAGCAAAGTAAAGAGCAAACCAATCAGAATCATCAAACCCAGTAAGAGTGAAAAAGTCTTACTAATCTTTTCCCCTCGGGTTTCTTTTTCCTTCTTGATAGGTTTTTGTTTCAACTCTTCCATGCGACCTTCAACGTCTTTGTAAAATAAATCTTCGTCTGACATGTTAGCCTCCTAAAACAGTTTGCATGGTTTCCTGATATCGCACCAAATCAACATAATTTGCATGTTGGCCTTGTTTTCCAAGTGCCTGACGCATTTGATCAACATCTGAAAGGGCCAGTTTCATGGTCTCAACCAAAGCAGAAACTTCACTACTTTCAAATAGATGATCAGGAGCGATATAAAGTCTATTGTGCACTGTCTGATTAAATCCAAGAATCAAGAGATTATGTTCAAAGGCCTGACGTACTGCCTGCAATAACTCATTGCTGTGATTTATATCCAAGTAAATATCCGACAATTGATAGAGCTCCTGAATCTTCTGTGGACTAGCGTTCTGATAAAGGACCACATTAGGATAGCGAAGCATGTCTAAGAGCTTAGAAGACATCTCTGTCACCGCTGCGATACGGAAGGTAACATCAGGCAAGGCTTCTACGATTGCTTCTACTTGCTCAATCTGATCAGAATTAGTTAAGATTAAGGCATCTCGTCTTAGGAAATTATCACGTTTGAACTGGTAATGATAACCCAGATGCACAAACTGATTATGGTATTTCTCGTCAGTCAACTCTAAAGCACGTTCATAAGTCGCCTTATTGGGAATGATAATCTTCTTAGTACGCACATCATCACTTTCCAAAATCAACTGCATATTGCCTGGAATGGCATCATAGAGAGGTTCCTGCCAAACCAAAACATCTGAGCCAGACTTATCTGGATGTTGGAAGGAAACCAAGAAAGGAGTCGCTAGAGTATTAAAGATAAGCTGACTGGTATCTATTTCCAAATCTTGCAAAAAGAAAGTGATAAATTCAACCTTATTTGCAAAGTAATGCATAGGTTGACCTGGTAAGGTCAATAAGATATCACCTGTCACATGGTTTTCAAGTAAAACCTCCTGGCCATTGACATCTTGGTAAACCGTCATAATCGGCTCACTATCAGCACTATAGGTCGTTGTAGCAAAGCAAGCTCCAAAGCGATTATAATGGTCAACCTGGCGTACTCTTCCTTCCAAGTCTTTCCAATCTACCTGTTTAACCAAGCGAGCCTGCATTCCAGCAGCATAATGAATGACAGCTCTCTCCTCTGTTATATCCTCAATACGAGCAGACTGATTATTGCCTGAAATTTCCCAAAAAGCTGGAACAGGAACTTGGTTAAAATAAAGAGGTTTTCCATCCTCGTAACCTAGATAATAGGTAAAAGGAGATACCAGACCATCAGGCAGAAAACCATCTGCATCGATGACCACTCCAAGTCGAGAAAGACCAGTAGCTACTAGACTTTCATGTAAATCTCGACTTTCCTGACTATAACGATCATAAAGTTCAATCATGGAGCACCTCCTCTACTGTTCTCTTCCACTTTTCTAAAATTTCTTCGGTTAAGAAACCTTCTGCAATTTGGTAAGAATGGGCACGCATGGCTTCCAAACGATTTTCTTGGTACAATTGACAAATCTTAGTTGAAAAAGCTTGCTTGATTTGGTCTTCTACATGGTCAGATGAACTTGGAATCAAGTAGCCATTTTTTCCGTCTTCTATAAAGGTCTGATTACCATAAGGCACATCAAAACCGATTAGTGGTAGACCTGAACCAATAGCTTCCATCAAGGTCAAACCAAAGCCTTCGCTGGTTGAAGCTGTCAAGTAGACCTCATACTGGCTATAAATCTGCGAAAGTTCCGCATGGCCCTTGAGTTGGATATAATCCTCAGCTTGATGAGTTGCAATAATGTCTCTAAGCAGAGAATCCTCTCCACCGCTACCATAAATATCAAAGGTTAATTCAGGTATTTCCTTGCGCGCCTCAATGACTGCTTTGACCAACCAATCGATGTGTTTTTCTTTGGCAAGACGTGAAGCCGTAATCAATGAAAATGGCTTACGCCCTTGACTTGACTCGGTCAAGGAATCAATACTTCCTACAGGAATGGTAACAACCTTTGGTTGGTGATGTGTGTATTTAGCAAATTGCTCTTGTAGAACTTCATTTTGTCTGTCAGTTGATACGATAAAGAAGTCAACCTTATCTGCATTGGTAAACTGGTAGTCATAATAGTTGTTCCAAAGGATATAGTCCTCATTTGTAGCATTTTCACTATAATGCTCCGCATGAACAACTACCGCTAGATGCGCTGCTTGTGCTTCCTCAAAAACAACCTGTCCAATGCCTGTCTCCCTATCCAGAATAACCAAGTCAGACTTGTTCAAATGTAAGGATTTCATAAAAGCACGCATAAAGGCTTGCTTTCCATAGAAAATCTTATCCTTGAAACGATAAACTTCTTCCTTCCCTTGATTCATCAAGATATCATAGGCCGGAGTTCCGTCTTCATTGTAAAAAGTCCTTTGGTATAGGACTGCAACATTGTCCTTGGGAGCAAAGTATTCGCTACAATAACGCGTATAAGAAAAGTAATCCTTACGAATCAGTTTTCCTTTAAAGACATACTCGGCATGTTGAACCAAGTCCTTGTCCTCATCCACCAAATAACAGGTGACAAACTTATCTTGGTCAGAAAAGAAGACACGTAAAACCTTGCCATTTTTTTCTCTGTGACTTTCTTCACCACTAAAGTAAGCCAAGACATCATCTACTGTCACGCTAGTCGGCGCAATCTTGATGTCTGTGAAATGATTATAAAGCCAGATAACCTGATTATCATCAAAACCAATATTGGCTGTTAAGTGCTGAATATTATCGGCTAAAATCATATCTGTAAAGATAAACTTAGAGGACAGATTTAATTTCCGAAAAACACCAGCACGGTAGGCTTGGGCGTATTCAACACCACTACTAGCCCATCCAAGTCCTAAATTTATATTGTATATTGTCATATTTTCCTCTTTTTATGGGAAATGAGTCATAATCTCACCCTTAGGAGTGACTTCAACTAAGCCCATCAGGAGATTACGCACCATATCCGCACGGATTTGTTCTTTCATAGCTTCAAAGCCCTCGTAGGCTTCTTGATAATACTCTACAATTGGATTTTTCTGACTAGCAGATTGACCACCAATAGCCATTGTTAATTGCTGAAGATAATCTACCTGCTCAACCCAATTGTCATCAATGGCTTTAAGTAGTGAGAGGCGTAAAAACTGTTCATACAGGCCATGTTGCTCAAGCAATTCTTTCTTTTCAGAAAGTTCTTTATCAATCACCTGCTTCATAAAGCTACGAACTGCAATCTTGTCAGTCACATCTATATGATCTGGAACCTCTTTAATATGGAAACTAATATTGGTCACAAGAAAATGGAAGAGTAACTCTCGGCTTTCATAATTTGAAGAGGTCACTTGATCTATATAACTAGCAATGATTTCCTCTACAACATCCTCTAAGTCACGAGAACCATCTATTAGACGATTACGCTCCTTGTAAATCATATCCCGTTGAATATTCATACTTTCAGCATATTCTAAAGTCTGACGACGCGCCGAACGTCCAGCACTATCACTGGCATGTTGAGCTCTTTCAACTAATTTCCGATACTTACGACCTTTCAATACTTCTGGTTGAGTCATATCTTGAACCTGATAGTCTTTGTACTTTTTATGAACCCAAGATGGACCAAATTTCTTGATAACATCGTCCTCCAAGGATACAAAAAACTTACTCATCCCAGGATCTCCTTGGCGACCAGAACGACCACGAATTTGCAGGTCAATTCGTTGACTTTCCATCCGCTCAGTCCCAATAACAATCAAGCCACCAAGTTCTGCAACTCCCTTACCAAGCTTAATATCCGTACCACGCCCTGCCATAGAGGTAGCCACTGTCACAGCTCCCATTTGACCTGACTCAGAGATAATCTGGGCCTCACGCGCCGCATTATTAGCATTTAAGACATTATGAGCTATTCCCTCACGAAGCAAGAGTGACGAATAAAGTTGAGACATTTCAACCGAGCCAACAAAAACGAGTAAGGGATTCCCCTTGGCATGATATTCTTTGATGTACTCCAAGGACGCATACACTTTTTCAGGTAAAGTGACGTAGAGATTATCTGGATAGTCAATCCGTTGTCTAGGACGATTGGTTGGAATGCGCACTACCAACATATTGTAGGTTTCAATAAACTCTTTTTCTGCGACCTTACCTGTCCCTGTCATACCAGATATCTTATTGAACATTTTAAAAAGACTCTGATAGGTGACAGAAGCCATGGCCCTCGTTTCTGGAGATAATTTGACATGTTCCTTGGCTTCAATAGCCTGATGGAGACCTCCCTGTAGTTTAGTCATCTCCATTAGACGACCTGTTCCCTTATCTACCAGTACCATTTCATCCCCACGAATGACATAGTCTTTATCTTTGGTAAAGAGTTTATGGGCTCGAATCGCATACACTAAATGGCGAGCAAAAACCGCATGTTCTTCCTTGTAAAAATGATCTATTCCTAGGAAGCTTTCAGCAGCTTTAGCTCCCTTGGTAGTGAGCCAGATTTCATCCTTCTCCTCTTTAAAAATATAGTCCTCTCCTTCTACCAAAGTCGTTACCAGCGTATCAATAATACCATAGTGGTTAGACTGAACACGGGGAGCACCTGCAATGATAAGAGGTGTCTGGGCACTATCCAACAAGATATCATCAATCTCGTCAATAATGACATAATCAAAAGGACGTAAAAATTTTCCCTTTTCATTGGAAGCAAGATTGTCACCCAAATAATCGAACCCTAAAGCTCCATTAGTCGTATAAATGATATCAGATTCATAAATCTTTTTCTTCTCTTCCACGCTTAACTCATCTTTAGGATCATCTGTTAAAGGGACCCCAATTGTCAAACCTAAGAAGCGATACACTTGTCCCATCTCTTCAGCATCACGTTTGGCTAGATAGTCATTAGTGGTAATCAGCATAGTTCCTTTTCCTGTCAGGGCATTAAGATATACAGGCATAGTAGCTGTCAAGGTTTTCCCCTCACCTGTATTCATCTCAGCGACATTTCCCTGATGGATAACAATCCCACCCATAACTTGGACATCATAAGGAAACATTCCTAATACACGTTTATCTGCTTCACGAACAACTGCAAAAGCTTCTACCAAGAGGTCATCGAGAGTGGCACCTTTAGCAAGACGCTGACGAAATTCCACTGTTTTTGCCGCTAGTTCTTGGTCTGATAGAGACTCCATCTTTTCTTTAAGGGCATTGATTTTTTTTAAAATCCGTTTGACTTTCCGAAGTTGAAAATCTTGATAAAAAACTTTAAACACGATTTAACTCCTTAATTGAAAAAGAATAGAAATCTAAGGATTCAAAACCAGCACTTAGAAGAGAGACTTGGTAGGTATAGGTACCATCAGGATAGGTAAAATCAAAGATTTTCATTTTTTCAATTTTCTCTTCAATCACATCCCCATATCTATCAAAAAAGGCAATCTTTGTATAGACTCCATTGGTAGGATGACATTCATAATTCATACATAATTGATAATCCTGTTTTCTCTTCAGCAAAGGGAGACTGGGCTGAGTTCTAAAAGCTTGATAGTTCACACTGGAAAACCAAGTTTTTAAGGTTTCTCCTGATGTCACTAAGGGATTATATAGACTAATATGTTTGTCTTCATAATAGGTTACCTTACTACCATACATAAATGTCCCCCCTACTTCTCCCCACTTAATGTCTGTTCTCTGATTGA
Organism: uncultured Streptococcus sp.; assembly: GCA_963518235.1. Classification (GTDB taxonomy): domain Bacteria; phylum Bacillota; class Bacilli; order Lactobacillales; family Streptococcaceae; genus Streptococcus. The sequence continues at coordinate 90,329 of CAUQIP010000001.1, forward strand.
TAATCATTTGTCCAACCTTCCAAAATCTGATTTCAAAATCATACGGTAAAAATGTAGAAACCAAGCAACATTGGTATCTGTATCATCATTATGTCGCCCATCTGTACCTTTAGATAAAATTTTAGCTCCTGTATAACAAAGATGTTCTACTAACTGATCGTAGGCTTCACTATCCATATCTTCATCCTTCATATAGGAAAGACCAAAAGTTGTCTGTGTAAAATCTGCCTTTTTAAAAGCATTCCAAAAATGTTGATCCAAATCTTCCATGTGTTGGTAACTAACTCCACCCGTCTGGTGTCTCAGAACATCAAATCCTGTATTAAATACTCCTGGTGCCTCTAAACGTCCTCGTCTTGCAATAGTCCCGATATTAGCTAATGGTTTCCCGACAATAACTGCGCGTGGCTCAAAAGTGGCTCCATAGTAGAGCGATGGAAATGTTCCCATTGATAAGCCTGATAAAATCAAATCTTTAGATGTCAAACCAAGATAATCTAAATAATATTGAATGGTTTCCTTAACCTTATTCTCTAATTCTTGACTACCCAGGTAAAAGGCCCCACCTTCAATACGAGGATCCGAAAATAGAAGAAAAGGACATCCTAGATTTTTCATCATCCAATATCCCTCGAATCCCTCGGCAGGACGAAAACCTGCAAAATAAACGGCTAGAGGGGGCTTGAAATCACCTGGATGGAAGAAATAATTAATTTCATCACGCTTGCTATCATGTAAAATATTTCCTCCTAAAACAAACTTCCCGAACTGTTTTCGGCTCCAACGTTGGTGAAGATTTCCTAGTTGAATCTTCCCTTCGCCACGTGACTCAATAGATACCGTTATATAAAAATTTATCTCTTTACTATTCACAATAATAGCTTTCTGAAGATTGTCTTCACTATAAATTTCCTCTTCAAAAAAATCGTCAACGGCTCCAGCCCATAGTTTACGGATGACAAATCGTATCTCACAATCGCCTTGTTTTTCATACTCTAACCATAACTCTATAGGCAAATCTTTATACACCATAAAATTATCAGACCAGTAAGCCAGTTGTTGGAAATCCTCTCCAAAATTCCCTTCCAAAGTCACGTGTTCAAATCCTTGATAAGAAATAGAGCCTTTAAAGGAGGGATGGATTTGTATCGTTGACGGAAATAATTTATCACCGTAACCTCCACTAAAGAGAGATGTTGATAAATCATTGATTAATTGCTGGGGATCGGAGAAATCTACAGCCTGAGCACAACGCTTTTTTAAGCAATCAAGAATACCCAAATCTGTCGTTTTAAACTCTTGATTATAAAACAAAGTATAAGGTTCAATATGGTGAATAAAGGGTAATAAATCTCTTATATACTGACCATCCTCAATCAAAATTGCATGAAAATTTATGATGCTATCCATTTCCATCATTTTACGAAGGGCTAGCGGTGAGTTGGGACAAAAATAATACCAATCCATATTTTCAGGAATTTCATAATGATGAGCCCAATTATCAATCCCTATCTGTAGGATTTTATAGTCCTTTGACATCAGTAACCTCCTCAATCCAGTGATGCAATTTATCTAAGAATCGTTGTCCAGTATGTTCTTTGATTTTATCAATAGAGTATACTAGAGCTTGATTCCACTCTTTTAGTCTATCTGTATAGTAATGTGCAGCCTTAGAAAATTCTGTCACGTCTGAAATCAAATAACCATTTTTCAAATGTTCCACATAGACAGTTTCAACCTGATTAATCTGAGGAATTCCCGCACTAATACCTGCGATTTGAGTATAGAGGTGTGGTTGTTTATTCAAATCCACAATCAAACGAACAAACTCGAGCGTCTTAATCAGATCCAATTCATCATTCATGTTGACAAATTGAAAACGTAGTTCCTGCTCTTGATTTTCTTCTAAAGGATTTTCTGCCCCACCGTAGTCTACTCCTTTTTCTAAACTATCCGTATGGATTTGTTTCTGAATGATTTCATTGACAAGTGATTCCACTTCCTCCATTTGTTCCTGACTAGCAGAAAAGGCTCCAAAAATGACTTCTGTATTTTTTGTTTCAGCAATAAATGATAAAACCTGAAATAGGGCTTGTCTATCAATTCCTTCAGAAAAATCTAATTGATAGTAAAGTATTGATTCTTTTCTAGTCTGACTTCGACCGAGTCGTAAACGCGTATCAAAAGGAGAGAGATGATAAAATTTATCTGATAGTTTAGGATATAGTTCCTGCAAAAGTTGTAAACTATCCTCTCTATCCACTAAAACTACATCTGTCTGATCTAATGACTGCGCCAAGTTTTTAAAACTATCTTGAGAATTCCGATTAATGAAAAGACTCAAAATTTTAGCAGTATCACTCGGTAAGCAGTTTAAAACAAATTGGTCATGATGAGGATGAGAAGGGATGATGAAAATATCCTGTTTCTTCTGTTGTTGCAAATATTTATCAAAATATTCTGCGATTAGTTGGCTCATATCAGTGTAGTGAAGCTGTTTAAAACGGTAACCAAATATTGGATTTACCTCTACTCGTCCTCCCTCGTTTAAATGCTCCCTAAATCTCCAAATTCCTTTAGGATCCAGATAGTCTTGATAGGTAGGCTGTCCTTTATCAAAATAAATAACACTCGATACAAACCCACGATCATCCATGATGTAGTGCTTACTTATCTGACCATTGTTATCAAAATATTGGATATCACTGATAAAGCCTTCTACGCCATGTTCTACCTTTGCATACTTTTTACCTTTTTTGTGAACTACTATTGCAAATGGACTATACAGAAACTGGCAATCACTATCCCACTCTATATCTCTTATATTAAGAACCTGGGTGTGTATATCATGCAAATCTTGCATATCATCAAAGATAGAATAGACTTCTGTTTCTAAAACACCGTGTCTATGTAAAAAATAACGCAAATGTGGCTGATAGGCTAATACTAATAGTCGAGATGGTATCCCTTGCCTTTGAAACAGCCTAATTTGATTAAAAGTATCATCAAATTCAAATTTGAAGTGAGAATAATACCACGGAGTCACATCCGCGTGCCATTGACGGTTTGAACCATACCAAGCTGGAATAAAATAATACATAAAAGCCTCCTAAATCAAGGGTTTATAGGTTTCATTTAGTCTCAAAGCCTTCATTTCATCTTTGATTGTAAAAATCATACCTCCAAACATCATAAATAAACCTGGAATCATAGCAATTCTCAATAAATTTTCATCAGATAGAACAAATAACATTGGAGTACCTGCCATCAAAACATTAAAGATTCCTCCTATAATTGAAAAGCGCAACACCAATTGATTAATAAAGCGACTTGTTTCCTCTCCTGGGTAAACTCCATAGATATACTCTCCAGATTTCTTCATACGATCAGATATTTGGTCTCCACTCATATTGACAAAAGCAAAAGCAATACTAAATAAAAAAATCATGGCAATGTATGAGTAAATCCATAATGGTTTTCCAACTCCATATTGAGCTGATAGTTCAGAGAAGACTGATGACTTTGGAAAAAGAGTCTGTAACAATAAAAAGATATAGGTAGGCAAACTTAAAAAACTCATCACATACATAAATGGCATACCACCAGCAGGATTTAACATTATTTCAAAATAAGAATAACGCTTAAACCGGCTACGTAATCCAATTTTATGAACTGGTATACGATAACGTGCTCTATACATGAGCACCATCATATAGGTCAATACAATACTACTCAATGCAATCAATATCATCATTCCCATAGAAATTCGAACAAGCTGAAATGTACTTAAAATATCTTGTGGAATATTTAAAACAATACTAGACAGTAAAATGACCACAGAGCCACCTACTCCAAGTTGAGCGTTTAAATCTGATAACCATACTAGGAAAAAGGCTCCTGCTATTAATAATATGGTATTCAACACAGTTACCAAAAGCGATGAATAATGATGTTGAATCGGTAGATTCAACGAGAGCGCTAAAGATTGAATCAAAGCAATAACCAGTGTTAAATACATCTTCCTTCTATCTTGAACTTCTACGGCGCCCGAAGAAATATTCAATTTCTTAGAAAAGGAAAGTAGTTGCCATAAAATCATTGATGACATCCATGGTGAAAGGCCTATAGAAAATAGAGATAGACTTCTCAGATTTCCTCCTAAAAGGGCGGTTGAAAACGCCAAATAAGCCGTTGAGCCACCTAGAAAGTCTCTACTATTCAAATCAACAAAAGGAAGGGTAATACGACTTCCCAATACATAAATAAACAGCAGAAATAAGGTTGTCAATCCTTTTTTTACTGCTATTGATGAGTAAATTTTTTTCACGAAATAATCCTTTTCTCTTACTGTTAATCTAATCTTTTCTTTTGTAATAAAAATAATGATGTTACAACTTTAGTTTTGTTCTGCTTCAAAAAATAGCTTTAATCTAAAACAAATATCTTTATATTCCTCAGTATCTGTTAATTGATTGAATTCCAACGTCTGCTTATAATCCTTTAAAAGGTTGACAAATCGAATGCGCATAACGGAGACATCCAAACCAGCTAAGACACAATCTGATATTTTCTTAGAAAATACTTCAACTAAATCTCTTGCCCAAGAAAGATCAAATTCAGTTCTCATGATACTTCCTGAACGTCTTCTGTAGAGATAGACGTTATCATTTATAAAGACGATTTTAGATGCTAAAAGATAAAAGCGATGCATGGTCGCTTCATCATCGAAACGACGGCCATTTGAAAATTGAACTTCCTTAAATAATTCTTTTTTTATCAGTTTAAATGTAGGCAATATAAAGGCAGAACTATTGAATTGCCAATCACCTGCTTGGCGATTCATAATTTCTTGTATAGATAGTTCCTCTACACAAAAATCCTGTCCAGTTACATAAAAATAAAAGTTTTCATCACTTTCGTCATAATTATAGTAATTTCCTATAACTATATCTGCACTCTTTTCTTGAACTTGCTGATAAAGGATTTCAATCATATTTTCTTTTACGACATCATCCGAGTCAACAATCGTGATATATTGCCCCTTAGCTACACTGATCCCCATATTTTTAGCTTGTGCTGCTCCCTTATTTTCTTGATGAAATACTCTGATACGCTCATCTTGTTTCATAAAAGCATCACAAATTTCCCCAGAATTATCCGTCGAACCATCATCAACTAAAATAATTTCTATATTTTGATAGGTTTGCTTTAGAATATGCTCGACACACTCTACTAAATACTTTTCCGTATTGTATATGGGTACCACAACACTAATTAATCGCTCATTATTTTTTAGCCTCCAAATATGTCAATAAAGCTTTATCCAGCCATTCATAGAAACAAATTGTTTATCAACATTATTTACTTGTCTGTAATATAATTTCTAATTGCGTCAACTAACTCCCAAGGAGATTCATTAGAGTAAAGTCCAGCATACTCACTATCCGAAAGTTCTTGATATCTACTGCTTTCAAAACTAAGCATGGGTTTATTGTATTTCTTTACCAAATCATAGATATATACTAGTTTATGGTCTAAATTCAAATCCAAATAAATATCTGAACTCTGTAGAAGTTTTTCTACCAAAATAGGAAAAGAATTAGGATAAAGGGTCACATTTTGATACTTAGATAATCTCTTTAATTCATCCGACATAAAAGTATGAGCAGCAATATAAAAATGTACTTCTGGTAATTGTTCAACTAGATAATCAATTTTTTCTACACACCAAGAATTAGTTAAATTCATACAAGTTAATTTTGGTTTATAAATATCTGCAGAATAAAATACATCCTTTTCTTTCCAGCTAGATACTATATAACTCCATTCCATAAAAGAATATTTCCACCACTCTTCTCTCAAACGTCCAACAGAAAACTGCTTCCATGGTTTATCAGGAGAAATATAGTGCAAAATTTTTGGAAGAGGTGTTAGTGGAATTTCAAAAACAAAAGCATGATTTTTTTCAGCTGCACCAGCATCAAAACCTATTTGGAAATTATAGGTATCCTCTAGCTGGTAACAACTATTTTGAAAAAGAATATTGAGAATAGACTGATCTCCTTCTCCCACATTTTCATGTTCTTTCTCAGTTAATTCAACTAACTGCTGACGAATATTATCTAATTTCCATTTTTTATTGTTAATCAACAAAACCCCCGCATTGAAGCCAACTCCAGCTCCAAAGCAAGAACGAGCTGCAGCCAAGTAATTTTCACCTAAATCTAATTCAAAGAGAGGAGTCAAATCACCAGTTACAACCAAATCACTATCAAGATAAAGAACTTTATCTTCCCCTACAAAATCTGGAATAAAATAGCGTGCAAAGGTCATGTGATTGATATGTGGCAGTTTATTTGACCAGTTCATTTGAAACTGTTGTCCGATTAACTTGCAATCAATCAAGTCGCCGCCCATCTCTTGTAAATAGACTCTTAATCTACTAAACCATTCCTGGGGAATATCTTGATTTAAGATATAAATATTCAAGTTACTATTATGCCTACAAATTGATTTTATAGCTGTCTCAATCTGTCTAATGTAAGCGTAATCGCCTGCAAATACTACAGCCTTCTTATTTTCTAACATCTCGTCTCCATCCTATGTCACTCATTTAATTAAATGAATCATTTCTATATATCTTCTATAAATTTCAGAATCCTCTAAACCACTATTTCTAGCCTGAGAACATCTACTTTCCAAATGAGACAGCAATGTATTTTTATATAAATCAGAATATAAACCTTTCATACTTACAATGCAAATTCGTTCAACTAACGTATCAAGAACATCTTCTAGTAAATTTTCCGTAACACTTTGTATAATCGATCCTTCTCTAATACGATAGAAATATAAACCTTTGTTAATGTAAATAATTTTTGATGATTCTAAGAATAATTTAATATTCGTCCTAGTATCCTCAATTAACTTCCCTTTTGGAAATTGCACATGTTCAAATAATGTTCTCCTAAATAATTTTCCCCAGCTTGTATAATAAGACAGCTCTGCCAATTCTAAATTCGGCAATTCTCTTATCAACTCCTCAGAAGAAAAAATTCTTTCATAATAATTATCTTCAAAAACATGAAAATAATACATCGCTTCTGCTACATTGTACTTTGCATAACTTGCTAATGAAATATCAGCGTTCTCTCGAGTTAGTGCTTCATATAAATCAAAAAGATACGTATCACTAACCCAATCATCAGAATCGACAAATGTAATGTAATCTCCTTTGGAATGTTCAAGACCAAAATTGCGAGCGTCTGAAAGACCTCCATTCTCTTTTTCAAAATATTGAAAACGACTATCACGATCAGCATACTCTTTACAAATAATCCCTGAATTATCTGTCGAACCATCATTCACCATCAAAACTTCAAAGTGTTTATAAGTCTGTTTAGATAAACTCTCTAAACACATATCAATAAAATCTTCTACATTGTAAATAGGTACTATAACAGTAATTAATTCTTCCACTTATATTCCTTCCATATTTTTAGTTGATAAATCAATTAAAATTTGATCATTATATGTCTCATCCTCTATAAATTCAATATCTTGATCAAAATTATGTTCCGCAGTATGCTTGTGATGCAATTTAACCTTTGTATCAGCTCCCATTTTCATCCATTCATACTCTGAATCAATATGACCAATATCTAGAACCCGATACCCCTTCTTAAAAAGATTATAGGATAAAATTTTAGCTGTAGGACCCAGCATACATAAAATAAGGCGATTTTCAGCATACTGTAATACAGCTTCTTGAATCTCTTCTATACGCGCATAAGCATTATGGGATGGACAGATAATTCGCTTAATTGAATTTGCTCCATCAAATAAATCATTACCTACACCTGAACGAGAAGTTACTCCTTCTACAATCAGAATATCCTCATTCTTCCAAATTTGTTTTAATTTTTCAAATTGACTAAATGATTGAGATTTATCCACATAATCAATGTATGGTCTAGATATAAATGTAGTTCCATACCAATCTGCTCCAGCTAATTCTACATAATCTTTTAAATGATGTTCTAAATGTCCCTTCCAGAAGGCTTCCGCTGCTGGTGTAAAATTAGAACGATCAGCAAATACATTTGGTAATCCGATAACTAATTTTTCATCACTTTGAAGAGAAATAATCTCTTTCAACTGACTTGCAAGATTTTCATCGTAGACTTGATAAGGAATAGATTTTCCTAACATTAAATCCATCTCTCCATCTCCAAAGCGAATAATAGAAGATTGGTTTTCTATTATATAATCTAGAGTTTGATCGATATCCTTAACAATAATCGCTGGAGTTCTTGCTTGAAATGTTCCAGAAATAAGATTTTCAATGTCTTCCACCATACGTTCAGGTACTTTTGAAGAATATATCTGCTGTCCAAAAGAGCCATGTTGGGTACTATCAAAAGAGAAAATGATTTTATTCATTTCATAAACTGACTTCACAATATCATGTGTCGAATGACCACAGCTAATATCCAAATACAAGCCCATTCTTACTTTTAATTGTTCTAATTTTTCTGACGTTATGGCCGGATGTAAGCGAATATTTTGATAGTTATTTTGTAGTTCATATAACTTCGGACCCATATCTGTCCATGCTGCGACATCAAAGATAAGGTGAGGAAGCTGCTGAGCTAAATAGTCTAATTGTTCAATGTCTTGTGTATCTGTAAATATTAAGCAATGAAATGTCTCCTGATTATAATCTTTTAAAAAACGAGAATGGCTAGCATAGTCTTTGATAGCTTCTATCATTAAATTGATATTTTCCTTGTCAAATACTATTTGATCATACATTCCATGCTGTGTATTAGAAAAACTTAAGATAGGAATCTCAAATTTACAAACATCTCTCAAGATACTTTCAACTTCGGATCCCTGATGGATATCCAAATAAATATCCGTTTTTCTTTTCAGTTTTTCCAGTACAGGGGGAACAATCTGTGGATGCAATCTCACATTATCATATACAGCTAATTTTGTTAGCTTATCACCCATATCCGTCCAAGCCGCGATATGAAATACCACCTCTGGTAGAGCTGTAACCAGCTCCTCTATTCCTTCTAAATCTTGAGAGTTAGTTAAAGTTAAACACGAAAATTCTCTATCTAGACGAGGTAGAAGTTCAAACTCTCCTATATGGTGTTGTAAAATCTGACTCCATTCCAAATCATGGATTTCCCACCATAAATCACGATAACGATTGGCTATCAAGGTAGTCCATGGCTTTCTGTAAGTCGTAAAATGAATTACCACTGGTTTGTCATTAAAAGCTAGATGTTCCTGCCAATTATTATACAAAGCCACCACATCATGTCCTACTTGTAAATTATAAGCTCGACCTAGCTCTAGCCAATCATCTTGCAATACCTGATTGAAAATCGTTTGATCTCCATTAAAATGTTCAAAACGACCTTCTTCAACTTCCCTCGTTGTTAGGATGGATTGTTCAATTAATTGTTCTTTTAGTTTGTCTTGACGCCATTTTTTATTATTGATTAGTAGGACGCCAGTATTAAAACCTTGGCCATTTGCATCTCTAATCGCTGCTATATAATGTTCTTCTATATCCTGCTCAAATAAACTATCTAATTTATCATCGATAAGCAAGTCACAATCTAAATACAAAACCGTATCTTCTTGTATATAATCTGGGATAAAATATCTAGCATAGGCAATCGAACTAATGTGAGCTTGTTTTTTCCAATTCTGAAACACAGTTTGTTCAGGTAGTTTAACATCGATAATCTCACTACCTAACATGCGAGCAATTTTGCGTGATTTGCGAAACCAATCTGGCATAATATCTTGATTTAAAATATAAATCTTTACATCTCGATTGTGGTATAGAATAGATTTTATAGTTGTTTCTAACTGCGTGGTGTAATTACGATCCCCAGCTAATACAATTGTTTTATTCATCTCATTCCCTTAATCAATTCCCAAGTGATAGATTGCATCTACCAATAACTTTTTAGTGAAATAACCCTCTTTTAACAAATAACTAAAGATTTTTATCCGATTCGTCATTTCTTGATATTCTTGTACATTCATGTTATCAACTATCTCATGAACTTCTTCTAGACTATCCGCCACAAAGCCCAAGCCTTGATCTACTATAAATTTAGCAGTTGATAAGCTACTCGGTACAATGACTGGGATACCAGCAGTCAGATAGGTACTAACCTTATGAGATATATTTAAGGTATAGTATTGGTTACTTTCTCCATCATTTTGATGAGTTCCCCAGACAAGGCCAAATCCACCCTTTGATAATTCTAGCAACAATTCCTCATCTTTTTTCCATCCTTCGATGCTGAGATTTCTAGCACTTGGACTAGCCTCCCCGTTATTTGAAAATACTCTTAAAGGCGTATCTTGAGACCAATTTTGTAAGTCTGGAAAACGTTCTAAACTTCCAGCAAAAAAGAGTTCTTTTTTAAAAGCTGGGGTGTATAAGGATAAATCATGAGGATGATCCCACATACCTTGAACGAGAATCTTCTTAGTTGTCAATCCTTCTTCAATCAGGCGTTCTTTCATCTGTTCGGATGGAACAATCAAAACGTCCGATAGATTATACATATACATATATTCTTTTATGAGGTAATAGTTACTATCAAACATGAGAGGAACAACATCATGAATAAAGCAAATAATCTTTACTTGCATATCCTTTAATTTGTCAAAAAAGATACGGTCAAACTCAAAGCCATTCCAAGTAGGAGACTGAAAGACTAAAACATCTCCAATAGAGATACTAGCCATAATCCCATCCATACGCTTATTCATTTCAGATGGGCTATCTGAAGCAATATTGTAAAAATAAATACCAACTTCTCTAAACCCCAGTTGACTGGCAATTTTTTGTACAGCATTTTGAGCTAGAATGACGGTACTATCACCAGCCATGCCGTATAAATTCGTTAAATGTAGTTTCATAAATACTTCCCTTTTAGATTCCCATTTTTAAAAAAACAACCACTTTACTAGATGAACAGATTGTATTATTGTTTAATTTCGTTTCCGATTCTAACTTATTTCAAATCTACGTGGCTCTATAGTATTTAAACGATAAACAGACAATTTTCTATGCCCAATTTACTCAACATTAGGAAGTCTTCTTATCTAAAAATTCTCGAATAGCTGTCGCCATCGTTTCTGGCTCATTTGCTGAAAAAACCTTACTTGTCCCAGTTGAGTCATGATTGGTATTTTCAAACGTAAATATTTGTTTGTTCCTCTTACGAACTTCTTCAAGTATATCCTTCATCGGTTCTCCATGATTGATATCTAGATAAAAATCTAATTTCTCCATCAATTCTTTATACTGATATTGATTGAAGTAGGGATAAAGTGAAACATTGGCTAATTTTTCTATTTTAGTTATTTTAGGACCAAAGTTAGTATATGCAAAAATATGAAACTGTACATTTGGAAATGTAGCTAATAGATATTCAATTTTTTCCAATTCTTGTGTATTAGTGAAAATTGCTGTATGTATTTCATTTATCTTTGCTATTTCGATAAATTTAGAAGGTCTTTCCTCTTCTCGCGATAATATAGATTCCCAATCGATTCCATTATAAAACCACCATAGTTCCCTATATCTGGTTTGATAGGAATTGTTCCATGGTTTATGCTCTCCCTCGAAATGTGTTATAGTATGAGTATCATGGGGATTCCATTCCTGTAAAAACAAGCCTACTGAATTTGCTATAGAATCCCCTCCTACCAAAAAATTATAATCTGACGAGACTCTCTTCCATCTATCTTTAAACAGCAAGTTTAAAACACCCTGGTCTCCAAAAACTTCTTTATGTTTTTCTCGAGTCAAATCCAACAGTTGTTGGCAAATGTTATCTTCTTTCCATTTATCAACATTAACCATCATCATCCCAGAATTAAATAGAGTTTTATCCCAGGAGTCTGCTGCAGCTAAAATATAAAAATCTTCAAAAGGAACATCGAATAAATCATCTAACGATTTGTGAACAATTATATCGCAATCTAGGTAAAGTGCTCTACTTTCTGTTACAAAATTAGGTATAAAATAACGAAAATACGCCATATACTTAATATGCTTTCTTGGTGTAGAAAATGTTTGTAATATTTCAGAATTAACTTTAACATTTACAATTTCAGAATCAATCTTTTCTAATCGTTTCGCCATCAAATAAAACCACTCTTTGGGAATATCATCATTAAAAACGTAAAACTTCAAATTCTGATTATGCGCACAAATTGATTTAATCGTTGTCTCTAGCTTATCACGATAAAGATTATCAGCGCCCAGTACAATCGCTCTTTTTTCCATTATTTATCCCACTTTGCTGTTAATATCTAGTAAAATTTCAATAATTTTTTAATCGCATCTACCATCTTTTCTGGTCTCTTAGATTCACAGATAAAACTTGCTTTTTCTACATTATGACAAGTATTATCAAATGAAAGAATAGGTTTTCCAATTTGATACACCTCTTCAATAATATTAGCAATCTCATTTTCATGGTTAATATCCAAATAGAAATCAATCTTTTCTAAGACTTTTTTGAAATTCATCGGATTAAATGAAGGTAGTATTCGTACATTTAAATATCGTTGTAAATCAACAATTTCAGATGCAAATCCTGTATGAGCTAGAATTGAAAAGTGAACCTGCGGTAATTCTCTAATCAAATATTCCAGATGCTCTATATGACAAGTATTTGTAAAGATAGCTGTATGATAGAGTGGTGCTTCTATGAGTGAATTTAAGCCCTTCTTAAAATCAGCCTTTCTCATCACAATATCAGACCATTCCAAAGAATAATAGAACCACCAGTCTTCTCTAAAGCGATTTAAATTCACTTGATACCATGGTTTGTCTCCTGTAAAATGAATAATCTTTGCTGAATCTTCTAATTTCAACGAATCAATATACCAGCTATCAATCTGATAATTCCTTGCAACTGTATCCATTCCAACCATAAAATTATAAGAAGAATCTAAAGCATACCAACGATTTTCAAATAATTTATTTAAAATTCCCTGATCTCCGAAAGTACTAGTATGAAATTCATTTGTCAATTCAAGGAGTCTTTCTGTTGCATTTTCTTGTTTCCATAAAGCAACATTAATGAGCATGACTCCTGAATTAAAAGTAGATGGAACTAAGGCATCTGCTACAGCCGCTAAAGGGTAATCTGTAATATCCTCTAAAAATAATTCATCGATGTTTGATCTAACTATAATATCCGAATCCAAATACAAGACCTTATCTTCCTTCACAAATTGAGGAATAAAATAACGAAAAAATGCAGCATAACTCAAATGAGACAATGGAAGATGATAATCTCGTAGACTATGATTTGTTATTTTCACATTAACAATTTCTGACGATAATAACTCTAGTCTTTTAGACATTAATTGAAACCATTCTGATGAAATATCATCATTAAAGACATAAAATTTCAAATTACGATTGTGAGCACAAATTGATTTAATTGTTGTCTCTACCTTATCTTGATAGCCATTATCTGCACCTAAAACAATAACTTTCTTTGTCATTCATTCCTCCTCTTAATCTATATGCTTTCTAATTTCCTGAACCATTTTTTCTGGCTCGGTAGGAGAAAATACTTGAGCTCCCTCGTTGCAGTGATTCGTATTTGAAAAAGAAAACACTGGTTTCCCCATACTCTTTACTACATTTGTAATATTGTCAATTTCATCATAATGGTTTATATCTAAGTAAAAGTCTAATTTTTTCATTACCTTATCATAAGAAAAATGATTGTACTGTTGATAAACTGTTACATTTGAGTATCTCATTAAATCAATAATATTAGAGGCAACCCAAGTATGAGCAAATATATAAAAATGAACATCAGATAAATTTTCTATTAAATACTCTACTTGTTCCAATTCACAACTATTGGTAAATATAGCTGTATAAGCCTTTGGTACAACTGTTAAATCCTGATAGGTCTGAAATACCCTTTCTTTACGTAACAAAATATCAGACCATTCCAATCCTTGATAAAACCACCAAATATCTCTATAACGATTTTGACTCAAAGGTAACCAAGGTTTTTCTCCAGTGTAGTGAATAATATAAGGTACCACATCATCAGGAAGGGCTGAATTGTACCAAGATGATAGTGCTTCTGGAGTCGTCTCAACCGCAATATGAATCAAACTATCTAAACCAACCATAAAATTGTATTTACGGTCCAGTTTTTTCCAATTCTCTCCAAATACCATATTGAGAATACCTTGGTCTCCAAAAACATCTTGATGGTGTTGATTTGTTAATTCAATTAGTTTTACAGAAAGATTTTCTCTTTTCCATTTACTAACGTTAATCAACATCATTCCCGCATTAAAGCGATCTTCATATCCTTTTACAAAATAATCCCGAACACCAGCAATCCAATAGTCTCCTAATTCTTCCTGAAATAGTTCATCCAACGAATGAGTCACTACTATATCCGAATCAAGATATAAAGCTTTTTCTTCCACTACAAAATCTGCTATAAAATATCTAAAAAATGTAGCGTAGGATAAATAAGCAATTGGAAGATGATAGCCTTTTAATTGATGATTCGAAATCTTAACATTGACAATTTCTGAATCAATTGCTTTTAAGCGTCTATTCATAACTTGAAACCATTCGCTCGGAAGATCGTCATTAAAAATATAAAATTTTAAATTTCTATTATGCGTACACACCGACTTAATTGTAGTCTCTAGCTTATTTAAATAACCATTATCTGCCCCAAGAACAATCGCTTTTTTCACTTTATTTCTCCTCGTAGATTTTCCCTGTTAATAAAAAATCTAACTCCTCTAACCTCTTTGTTTCGATACTATTTTCTAGTCCTTTTTCATTTGCTATGCGACGCCAATAGTCTAGATAAAATTTATGTTGTTGAACGTACTGACTTATATCGTAACCTTTTAAAGCTAGCATTGCAATCCGTTCCAATCTCAAATCATGATCATCCCTCATCATTTTCTCAGAAAAACCACTATTTGAAATGCTAGTCTTTCGAATACGATAAAAATATAGATTTTTATGGATATAAGCTATTTTTTCAGCTTGCATAAATAACTTATAATTTGTCCCTATATCTTCGTTAATCCTTCCTACTGGAAATGTTATTTGGTCAAATAATTCACGCTTTGACAATATCCCCCATGAAGTTTGAAAGGTTAAGTCTCCCCCTTCAAATTTAGGTAGCTGTTCGACAACTTCTCTCCCACTATAAATTTTTTCATACTCATCTCCATAAGCATAAAAAAGATAAGTTGCTCTTTCCTCATCATAAGCACCATAACAAGCTATTGAAACATCTGCATTATGCTTTATTATCAGTCCATATAGAGTCTCTAAGTAAGAAGAATCTATCCAATCATCTGAATCTACAAAAGTAAGATAGGAACCTTTTGATTTCCTTATTCCATAATTACGTGCATCTGATAGTCCACCATTTTCCTTTTCAAAATATTGAAAACGAGAATCTTTCTCAACATATTCCCTACAGATGTCAGCTGAATTATCTGGTGAACCATCATTTATTAATAAACACTCAAAATTTTGATAAGTCTGACTCATAATACTATCTAAACACATACGTAGATAGTTTTCCACATTATAAACAGGAACTACAATACTAATTAATTCTTGAACCATTAAAATTCTTACCCCCTATATCTATCAAAAATAAAGTTTCCTTTAACCAACGCGTAGTCTCTGTATCTCCTAAACCTTGTTTTACTTGTTCCTCTATTCTCCATTTTAAATGAGTGATAAAATTTTCTATATAACTATGATTATTCACTCCTCTAACCCCAAGAAAAGTAAGAAAATTAAGACGCTGTTGAATATCACTACGAATCGCTTCCGTACTATAATTTTTTAAATCACCATATGTACGATATATATACGCATCCCTATTTACATAAACAACTTTATACGAAAATAAATAAACTTTATACCAAAATTCCATATCTTCCGATAAAGTTGTTACCTCATTAAACCTAACATTACCTAGCATACTTCTACTTACTAATTTGCCGGTAGAATATCCAAACGAACGATCATACCTCTCTAATAGTGGAAGTTCTGATATAAATTCATCATGAACAAAAACTCGTTTTTCATATCCTCTCTGATAAGAATGAACATAGTAACAATTCCCAGCCATATCAAATTGTTTATACGTCAACACAGATATATCTGCAGCTTCATCTTTTAAAACTTTATATAGAACCTCCAAATAATCAGATTCCACCAAATCATCCGAATCAATAAAAGTAATGTACGCCCCCCCCGAACGTTCAATGCCTAGATTTCGTGCTGAAGAAACTCCACCATTTTCCTTCTCAAAATATTTGAAACGAGAATCTTTCTCAACATACTCTCTACAAATATCTGCTGAATTATCTGGCGAACCGTCATTTATTAATAAACACTCAAAATTTTGATAAGTCTGACTCATAATACTATCCAAGCACTGTCTCAAATAATTTTCAACATTGTAAATGGGGACGATAATACTTATCAGTTCTCCCTTTTCATACTCTTCGATGTTTGATAATATTCGTTCTTTTTCTTTTTGATACACATATATATATTGATTAGGTACTTTTTGGCTTCTATAATTTATATGCAGTAATTTTAATTTTTCTACCCAAATTTTTATGTCAAGCGACTCATTTTTGAAAAAACAATCAAATTTTTCAAAAATTTTAAATATAACTAAATCTTTTTCTGAAAACGAACTTGTAATAATCGAGTTATCACGAATTCTATAAGTATATACAGTCTCCTGTATTTTAACCCATTTAGTTGAATTAGTTACAAGCTCTGGTACAACTGCTAAATCTTCAAAAAGCCATCCTTCCGGAAAAAAATTATCATTCAAAAGCTCTCTTCGAATTAATTTAGGAAAAACACCATTTCTAATTCTTTCTAAAGCTAACTTCTCTAATTTTTCTGCTACAGTTTCTAGAATCACTTTATAGTGTTCAACCTGAGGAAAATAATAGATATTCCCATTATGATAATGTTCAACCATTCCTTCTATAATATCAACATCTTCTTCGATGTATTCTACTAATGTTTCTAAAAAATTAGGATAAACATAATCATCACTATCTACAAAGGATATAAAAGTAGACTCTTCTCTAATATGACTAATACCCATATTTCTAGCCCCACTTAAACCTTTATTAGATTGATTGATTAGTCTGAACCGACTATCCACTAGATACTCTTCTGCTATTTGTTTCGAATTATCCGTAGAACCATCATTGACCATGATACACTCAAAATTTTGATAAGTTTGTTTTTGAATACTATCCAAACACTCTCGCAAATAATCTTCAACATTATATATTGGAACTATAATACTAATTAATTCATCCATAAGCTTGCAATTATTCTCCTAAAAACTGTTTAATAACTTTTACCATTTCCTTTGGCTCTGGTGAAGGCAATATATGACTTCGATTATTTGTATCATGACTGGTATTATCAAAAGCAAATATCGGTTTCGATAGACGGTGAACTTTTGAAATTATATTATCTATTTCCTGATTATGATTGATATCCAGATAGAAATCTAACTTATTCAGTATTTCTTGAGATTGATACGGTGTATAATTGGGATAAAGTGATACATTTAAAAAACGGTTCAACACTTGTACTCTCGATCCAAAATAACTATGGGCAAAAATATGAAAATGGACATTCGGAAATTTTTCTACTAGATATTCTATATGTTCCAACTCTTGCGTATCTGTAAAAATCGCTGTATGAAATAAATTAACTGTTGCAATTTCACTAAACGATGTCGGTTTTGAATCCTTTTCTAACAAAATAGTTTGCCAATCCAAACCATTATAAAACCACCACAATTCTCTATATCTTGTTTTTAATGAATCATTCCACGGTTTATCTTTACCTTCAAAATGAATAATAGCAGGTTTATAGTTTTCATCCCAACTATTTAAAAACCACTCTGGCTTTTGAGCCCAATAACCCAATGTATCAAGTCCAACCATGAAATTATAATGAGGAGATACTTTCTTCCACTTATTTTCAAACAATAGATTTAAGACTCCCTGATCACCATAGACTTCTTGATGTTTTTCTGCAGTCAACTCTAAAAGATTTTGACAAATATTATCAGTTTTCCACTTATGAACATTTACCATCATCATTCCTGCATTAAAAATATTTTTATACCAACCATCTGGAACGGCGATTATATAATTTTCTTCAAAATCTTTCTGAAATAACGAATCTATGTTCCTATGAACAATCATATCACAGTCCAAATACAAGGCTCTATCTTCTTTCACAAATTCTGCAATAAAATAGCGAAAATAAGTCATATACTTGATATGTTCATCAGGAGTAGAAAAATGCTTTACTTTTTCTGCATCAATTTTTATATTTAAAATTTCACAATTTATCTGTCCTAATCTCTTCTCCATCAGATAAAACCACTCTTTGGGGATATCTTCATTAAAAATATAAAATTTCAAATCTCTATTATGGTAACAAATAGATTTAATAGTTGTTTCCAATTTGTCACGATAATTATTATCTGCCCCTAAAACGATTGCTTTTTTTGTATCCATAGCTCCAAATTATCTTCTTTCTTTTACAACAAGATTCCCATCATTATAAACCACACTATTTGCAGGAATGTCATTGCGTATGAGACAGCCTGCTCCGATAATGGTATTATCCCCAATCGTCACTCCTTTTAAAATCGTGACATTACTTCCTATCCAGCAATCTCTTCCAACTCTAATTGGTTCTGTGGTCCACTGCCACTTTTCGATTTTTTCAGCGGTATAAACATGATCGTGGTCGTAAAACCGTACTCCTTCCCCCATCATAGTTCCGTTTCCGACTTCAATTCTTTCCATACAGTTAAAACTACAGGAGTTGTTGATAAAGACACCATCATGCAGTATCAACTTCCCTGAAGAAACATGGAAATTTTCAAAATTTCTACAAATGACATTGTTTCCCACGATTAGACTAGCCTTGCTATCAATTTGAAATACATTCCAAGTTCCATCTTGAATGATTTTCTCTTGATGATTGTTGCCTACTCTGACTTCATTCAGATACTCTCTCACTCTAGAAACCAATTTATCTGGATTACTTAACGAAAAGACTTCTTGACCTTGATTGCCATGGACTGTATTGTCAAAAGCAAAGATAGGTTTCCCAGCCTGCACAAATTTGGAAACAATAGAATCAACCTCTTGAAAATGATTAATATCTAATAGGATGTCGCACATATTTACGAGAAAGTCTCGCTCTTGCTCATTTGTAACCGTTAGGAGACGGACATTGTGCTTAGTTTCTAAACGACGGATTTTATCCGAAAACTGGACAGGTGCTGCAATATGAAAACAGATATTTGGTAAGTTTTCTAGGAGATAATCCAACTCTTCAATCTGATCACTGACAGTCAAAATCAAGGCATCGCCTAATAGATGTTTTTTCTTCATTGTGTTATTTCTCTTAATTTTTCAATCATTGCTTGAATCTGGTCAACAGAATATACTTCCTGACCTACTTCATAAGATTTGGTATTTTCAAATGCTAAGATAGGCTTGCCAAGTTTAGCAAATTGATTGAGAATCTCTTCTGTCTTTTCGCCATGATTAATATCTAAAAGGACTTGACAAGTATCGACCAGTTCATCATCGACATCCAGTAAATAATGGATACCATTAAAGATAGTCACATTTGGATAAACCAACAATTGTTGCAAACGATCACTGACCATAACTCTAGCAGCAATCTTAAACTGAATATCTGGCAAGGATTGAATCAATGTCTCCATTTGTTCAATGTGGTCTGAAGCTGTATAGATTAGACAAGTGAACGGTTCTTTTACAGGATAAATGTGAGATTTTTGTAATGGATGCAAATGATGATTTTGACTCAATTCTGTCCATTCAAGGCCATGATAGTACCACCATACATCACGATAGGTTTGAGCTGCCAAATCTTTCCACGGTTTCCTATGAGAAAGGTAGTGAATAATAGCAGGATAGTCCTGGCCTTCTGGCAATTGATAATCAGTGAACTGCTTATGAATGACAATATGATTATAATCGAAGTCCAATTCCAGCCATTTATGTTCAAAAAGCATATTCAAAATACTCTGATCAGCCTGTTCCACCTTATCATGCCATTCATTGGTTAAATCAATTAATTTTTGGGTCATATTCTCTTTTTTCCAAAAAGCATTGTTTACCAATAGAACACCGGCATTAAAGATTTCTTGACCAAAATAAGCTCTGCCCCCGAAATCTCTAACAGCAGCCAAAGGATAATCTTGTAAGTCTGTAGCAAACAAGTCATCCAGATTTTTCGTTACAAGTAAATCACAGTCCAAATAGAGAGCCTTATCTTCTTGCACGAAATCAGCTATGAAATAGCGTAAAAACACTGTATAACTAATATCCGTTTTATAACGTGAGATTTGCTCAGAGGTCACCCGACAATTAATAATTTCTGAATCAAACTTTTCTAAGCGCTTATTTAATTGTTTGATCCATTCATTTGGAAAATCGCTATTAATCAGATAAAAACGAATCGAGCGATTATGGTAACAAATAGATTTGATAGTCGTCAAAACTTGGTCTACATAGGCATAATTTGCTGCTAGGACAATGGCTTTCTTTTCACTTGATTCTTGTACTGTTAACTGATTTAAAAGTCTTTTTTTTATTTCAAACTCTTTATACGTTGCTGTATCAGATAAGCCACTAGCTTGACCGTTCGCAACGCTGACTTCCAACATCTGACGATAAACTGCCAAGTGTTTCTCTAGAGGATACCCCATATTAGCCAGTAGAGTAATACGTTCAGACATAGCATCAACTAAGGCGTGCATCCACTTCTCTGTCCAAGTTTTTGTAATACTCCCACTTCTCTGGCGATATGCGTACAGACCTTGATTTATATAGATTACTTTTTGAACCAATAAATATAGTTTTTGATTCATATACCCATCTTCACCAAGTTTACCTTTATCAAATCGAATATAATCGAACAAACTCGCTTTATAGAGTTTCCCCCAGGCAGATATTAAAGCAAAACTCTTCATTTCTTGAGACTCATACAAGTTTTCAAAGATGGACACATTATCAAATACTTTCTCACAATAGGAGTCACCATTTATATGAAAATAATACATTCCCTCATCTTCATTGTATGAATAGTAATTCCCGACTGAAACATCTGCTTGATACTCAGTTAATTTATTGTATAAAACTTCTACATAATCTTGCTCAATCCAATCGTCCGAATCGACAAAAGTGACGTAGGAGCCAGTCATTCGATCTAAACCTGCATTTCGTGCATCAGACAGTCCACCGTTTTCTTTTTCGATATAAATAATTCTACTATCTTTTTGTGCATATTCTTGACAAATTATTCCTGAATTATCTGTAGAGCCATCATTGACAACAATAATTTCAAGATTCTTATATGTTTGTTTTAAGACACTATCTAAACATTTATTAAGGTAATTTTCAACATTATAAACTGGTATAATTACCGTAATTTTTTCAGTCATGAAGCCTTTCTCCTTTCCTAATATTATAACATTTTTTACCTTATTTTTCAGCTTCTATTCACTTTTAATATCAAAAAATCCCCTGGATGATTTT
This sequence comes from uncultured Streptococcus sp., assembly GCA_963518235.1. Classification (GTDB taxonomy): domain Bacteria; phylum Bacillota; class Bacilli; order Lactobacillales; family Streptococcaceae; genus Streptococcus. The sequence goes on from CAUQIP010000001.1 coordinate 112,043, forward strand.
TCGTCCAAGGGATTCTTCATAAATCGAAATAATAATACTTTCTATGTATTTTTAATCCAATTACTCTTCATCATCACGTTTCCGACGCTTAGCAACAAGACCTAGACCAGTCACGGCTGCCAAAGCACCAAGGAGTACAGATGATTTGGAAGCTTCTGTACCTGTATTTGGCAATTGCTGTCTTGACTTAGCTGCTGATTCTGATGGTGTTTCAGAAGATGATGTATCAGCTGATGCTGATGTGCTTGCTGATTGACTTGCACTTGTCGATGCTGACTCAGATGCGCTTGTGCTTGCTGATTGGCTTGCACTTGTTGAAGCCGATTGACTTGCACTTGTCGATGCTGACTCAGATGCTGA